>DASQBW010000140.1:0-13516 GCA_035635015.1 Draconibacterium sp.
ATCCGTCGATTACTTCAGGTCCTTCAGCATCGATACTCTCGGCATTTTCAGCAACAATGTTACCGCAAATCTCTCCAACAACATCCAGCACACGATCGTAACTGTCAATTGCATCTTCGTAATCCAGTGGAGCAAAATCAAATTCATCCTTGAAAGCATACTCACGTTCTTTTAAACGAACGATCTCTTTCATTAAAGGGTGATTCAGGTGAAATTTTAACTCGCTGTTATCTGTATAATAATTTGCCATTTTTTACAATTTTTAGTCGTGACTACTTGGTGTTCTTTTTATAATACTTGATCATTTTCGGAATGATCTCTGCCACATTTCCGGTAATTACATAGTCGGCTATGGAATTGATCGGAGCTTCAGGGTCGGTATTGATCGCGATGATCTGTGCCGATTCTTCCATTCCTGCACGGTGCTGAATTTGCCCGGAAATACCACAGGCTATATACAATTTCGGACGAACGGTAATACCTGTTTGCCCAATCTGACGTTCGTGGTCTGCCAGGCCTGAATCAACAGCAGCACGTGATGCACCAACTTCGCCACCCAGTACTTCTGCCAAATCGTACAACAACTTGAAGTTCTCTTTTGAACCTACACCGTAACCACCGGCAACAACAATAGGTGCACCTTTTACGTTCACCTTGCTTTTTTCCATGTGGCGTTCGATAATCTCAACTACAAAATCTTCGTCGCTTACATATTTAGCCACGTCAAGTTTTACAACTTTTCCTTTGTATTTCGGATCAAGAATTTCTTTTTTCATTACGCCCTCGCGCACAGTTGCCATTTGCGGACGGCAATCGGGGTTGATAATGGTTGCAATGATGTTTCCACCAAATGCAGGACGAATCTGATACAACAGATTTTCGTATTTCTTGTCTTGTTTTTTATCGTAATGATCGCCAATTACAAGGCTGGTACAGTCGGCAGTTAAACCACTGTGTAATGCAGATGAAACGCGTGGTCCCAAATCACGACCAATCGATGAAGCTCCCATCAAAGCGATCTGTGGTTTTTGCTCTTTAAACAGGTTCACCACTACTGATGTGTGTGGTAAAGTCTGGTACGGATACAAACGCTTATCGTCGGCGATGTAAAGCGTATCAACACCATAAGGAATTATCTGATCGCTTATTTTATCGAGCTTGTGCCCAACAGCAATGGCTTCCAATTTACATTTTAATTCGTTCGCCAGTGCACGCCCTTTGGTTAGCAGTTCCTGGCTAACATCAGCTACCTGGCCATCTTCTATTTCGCAATAAACAAATACGTTGCTCATTTCTTCAAATTTTAAATGTTTATTTAATGGCCTTAGCCAATTGTGTGACTCTTAATTAATTCAACCATCATGGCTTCAATTTCTTCATCAGCGGCAGAAATTACTTTCGAATCTTTTGCCTGAAGAACAACATTCTCCACCGTTTTAACCTTGGTTGGCGAGCCGGTAAGACCAAGCTGCGACGCATCGGTTTCAATATCGTTAACGGTCCATTCCTGAATCATCAGGTCAGGATGTTCGTTGTACAATGCAGTATAGTCTTCATTTTCCTTTTGAAGTTCGGTAACTGTTCTCGCCTTTTTGAATTTCATAATTCGTTTGGCGTTACGGGCACGACAATCCGGAGCCGAACCATTAACAGTAAGTACCAAAGGCATCGGGCATTTTACTGTTTCCACACCATTTTCTAAACGGCGTTTTACGGTAACTGATTTGTCTTTAACTTCAATCACCTCTTCTACGTAAGTCATTTGCAACATACCCAGTTTTTCGGCTACCTGAGGACCAACCTGGGCAGTATCACCGTCAATTGCCTGGCGACCTGCAATGATCATATCAATTTTACCCATTTTCTTTAGCGCCTGACCAATTGCATACGAAGTAGCCAACGTATCTGATCCGGCAAAAGCACGGTCGGTAAGTAAGATACCACCATCGGCACCACGGAATAAACCTTCGCGAATAATATCGGCAGCCCTACCCGGCCCCATGGTTAAAATATTGATTTTTGATTCAGGAAATTGATCTTTTATCCGGAGTGCTTGTTCCAGTGCATTTAAATCCTCGGGATTAAAGATAGCAGGAAGCACAGCCCTGTTTATCGTCCCGTCAGCCTTCATCGCATCCTTCCCCACATTTCGGGTGTCGGGAACCTGCTTCGCCAAAACAATAATGTTATAAGCCTTCATTCAATAAGATTTTTGTAGATTGATATATAATTTCTTTATTTTTTTACTAAATACTGCCGGATAAGTCTTATATCCTGCGATTTGAAAAGCTAACAAATATAAATATCGACGTAAAACTAACCAAAGAGATTCAGGTAATTTGACCTTTAATGTTTGTTAAAATACAGACCTGTCAAGGCATTCAGCATAAATATACCGCTCAACTGCAATGCTGACAAGACTTTAAAACAATCAACTTCGATATTCTAAAATTCTGTCGTCAAAAAGATCGATATAATTTATAACCATTTTAAGTTAAAATGAGTCTTAAATCACCAGTTCGTAGCCTCTTTCTCCCTTCATTCAAGCTGCCGGAAGGCGATTTAAACCAAGTATGATATAGCCCATGGAACAGAAAAAGGATTTAGGTGAGCCAATACAAGTAAAATGAATAGATGAATTTCAATAAAAATCTATTCTCCAATAAAATTGCCACCTACCTCAATTGTTGGATTTTGATAATTTTGTTATCTTCATCCTCGGATTTTAAACCAAATCTAACCAAATTAATTCTCAGAACCGACTCACTTTGAGTCGGTTCTTTTATTTTTAAAACTCCCTGTTTCTATCACCAGCATCTTTGACCAGATTTCTTTTTTATGTGTATTAAAAACAAAAAAAGAGGAACCAATTTCTTGATTCCTCTTTAATTATAATAGCATTAATATTATGCTTGTGCCGTAGGTCCACCAAAATTCATTGGTGGCATTGTCGGATCTGAACCCGGCTTAATGTTTTTAATAGGGCCATGCTGTGCTTCGTATTTTGCAACGTTATCCTGCAAAGCCATTAACAAACGTTTTGCGTGTTCCGGTGTAAGAATAATTCGAGACTTCACATTCGCTTTTGGAATACCTGGCATAATCCGGACAAAATCCACCACAAATTCTGAACTTGAATGTGTAATAACTGCAAGGTTCGAATAGGTTCCCTGTGCTACTTCTTCATTTAATTCAATGTTAATCTGTTGCGATTTTTGCTTGTTATCTTCCATGATAATTTGTTTATCGATTGTCCTGTCTCATGTCAACCAACCTGTCGTACTCTGATTTTGAACCAACAACAAGGTTTTTATATTCTTTCAATCCGGTACCGGCCGGTATCAGGTGACCACAAATTACATTCTCTTTCAATCCGTCAAGGTAATCGATCTTACCATTGATGGCTGCTTCGTTAAGAACTTTTGTTGTTTCCTGGAACGATGCGGCAGACAACCAGCTTCGTGTTTGCAACGCTGCTTTTGTAATCCCCTGAAGAATCTGGCTCGAAGTTGCAGGAATTGCTTCTCTTGCTTCTACCAAGGCCTTATCTTTTCTTCTTAGTTGTGAATTTTCGTCCCTCAAACGACGTGCAGAAATAATCTGTCCGGCTTTTAAACCTTCAGCATCTCCCGGCTCAACAACAACTTTTTTGTTGTAAATCCAGTCGTTCTCCGACATAAATTCGTTTTTATCAACCACTTGTTTTTCAAGGAAACGTGTATCACCCGGATCAACGATCTCTACTTTACGCATCATCTGACGGATGATAATCTCGAAGTGTTTATCGTTAATTTTCACACCCTGCATACGGTATACATCCTGAACCTCATTCAGGATATACTCCTGAACTGCAGTTGGCCCTTTAATGGCGAGAATATCTGAAGGAGTTGTAGCTCCATCTGACAATGGAACACCAGCCCTAATGTAGTCATTCTCCTGTACAAGTATCTGTTTCGACAGCGGTACAAGATATTTCTTCACATCGCCATTTTTGGTAGTAACGATAATTTCGCGGTTTCCACGCTTTATCTTACCCAGTGATATTTCACCGTCAACCTCAGATACAACAGCAGGATTCGAAGGATTACGTGCCTCGAATAATTCGGTAACACGCGGCAGACCCCCTGTGATATCGCCCGCTTTACCGGCTGCACGTGGAATCTTAACCAAAATCTTACCCGCTTTAACTTCTTCTCCATCATCAACAGAGATGTGACCACCAACAGGAAGGTTGTATGAACGAATCATTTCTCCTGCGTCGTCCATAATCTTCAGCGTTGGGTTTTTAGTTTTATCTTTTGTTTCGATAATTACACGCTCGCTGTAACCGGTTTGTTCGTCGGATTCTTTACGGTAAGTAATACCTTCAATCAGATTCTCAAACTCAACCTTACCATTAAATTCGGTAATAATTACACCGTTAAATGGATCCCAATCACAGATCATTGTTCCTTTACGGATTTCCTGACCGTTCTTCACATACAGTTTGCAACCGTAAGGAAGTGGGTGTGTAGAAAGTGGGATATTGGTATTTTTATCGATAATCTTTAATTCGGCCAGACGACTCACAACAACTTCAATATCCTTTCCTTCGTCATCTTTGTACGATACTGAACGCAGTTCTTCAATCTCGCAGTATCCATCGTATTTCGATTCAACTGTTGATTGAGCAGAGATGTTACCTGCAATACCTCCTACGTGGAAGGTACGAAGTGTAAGCTGTGTACCCGGCTCACCGATCGATTGTGCAGCAATAACTCCGGTAGCTTCACCTTTCTGAACTTTTTTGCCGGTAGCCAGGTTACGTCCGTAACATTTGGCACATACTCCAACTTTTGATTCACAAGTTAATACCGAACGAATTTCAACAGTTTCAATTGGTGAGTCTTCGATTACTTTGGCTATTTCTTCAGTAATCTCTTCTCCCGATTTGATGATCAACTCACCATTTAACGGGTGGAAAATATCGTGAACTGTTGTACGACCAATAATTCTTTCGAATAATGATGCAACAACCTCTTCGTTATTTTTAACATCAGAAGCTACCAAACCACGCAATGTTCCGCAGTCGTCTTCAGAGATGATAACATCCTGGGCAACGTCTACCAAACGGCGGGTTAAGTAACCAGCATCTGCTGTTTTAAGCGCGGTATCCGCCAAACCTTTACGAGCACCGTGAGTAGAAATAAAGTATTCCAGTACCGAAAGACCTTCTTTAAAGTTTGCAAGAATCGGGTTTTCAATAATCTGAGAACCTGTAGATCCGGATTTTTGTGGTTTTGCCATCAAACCCCTCATTCCGCACAACTGGCGAATCTGCTCTTTCGAACCCCTCGCTCCGGAATCAAGCATCATATAAATTGAGTTGAATCCCTGGCGGTCGGTACTAATGGTCTTCATTACCGAATTCGTAAGTTTGGCGTTCGCATGTGTCCAAATATCAATAACCTGATTGTAACGTTCATTATTGGTAATGAAACCCATGTTATAGTTGTTGATTACCTCTTCAACCTCCTGGTAACCGTTACCAACAATATCTTCTTTATCCTCAGGAATGATAACGTCGCCAAGGTTGAAAGACAGACCACCACGGTATGCCATTGTATAACCGAGGTTTTTAATATCATCAAGGAATTTAACGGTAATTGCGTTACCACTCTTATTAAATACGTCGGTAATAATGCTACGTAACGATTTTTTAGTCAAAATCTGGTTTACGTAACCTGCCTGACGTGGTACATATTCGTTGAAAAGAACACGACCAACAGTTGTTTCGATGATATGGTTAAAGTATTCACCATTCTCATCAATGTCTTCAACTTTTACTTTAATAATTGCGTGAAGGTCGATTGCTTTCTCTTCGTATGCAATAGTTACTTCTTCTGCTGAATAGAAAGTCATTCCTTCGCCACGACAACCTTCTCGTGGTTTGGTCATGTAGTACAGACCAAGAACCATATCCTGCGATGGTACCTGAATAGGAGCACCGTTAGCAGGGTTCAACAGGTTGTGCGAAGCAAGCATCAATAACTGAGCCTCCAAAATTGCAGCATTACCTAGTGGTAAGTGAACCGCCATCTGGTCACCGTCGAAGTCGGCGTTAAAACCGGTACATACCAACGGGTGCAACTGAATTGCTTTACCTTCAATAAGAACAGGCTGGAATGCCTGAATTGACAGACGGTGCAGAGTAGGTGCCCTGTTCAACATTACAGGGTGTCCTTTCAGCACGTTTTCAAGAATTTCCCAAACTACCGGATCTTTTCTGTCAACAATTTTCTTTGCCGATTTTACCGTCTTTACAATACCTCTTTCAATCAATTTACGGATTACGAAAGGTTTGTAAAGCTCTGCAGCCATATCTTTTGGAATACCGCATTCGTGGATCCTTAATTTAGGACCAACAACGATTACCGAACGTGCAGAATAGTCAACACGTTTACCCAAAAGGTTCTGACGGAAACGACCTTGCTTACCTTTTAAACTGTCGGACAGTGATTTCAGCGCCCGGTTGTTTTCGGTTTTAACGGCATTAGATTTTCTTGAGTTATCGAATAACGAATCCACAGCTTCCTGCAACATTCGTTTCTCGTTTCTTAAAATTACCTCAGGAGCTTTAATCTCGATCAATCGTTTCAAACGGTTGTTACGGATAATTACTCTTCGGTACAGGTCATTCAAATCTGATGTTGCGAAACGACCACCATCAAGCGGCACTAACGGACGCAAATCAGGAGGAATTACAGGCACCACCCTAACGATCATCCATTCCGGACGGTTAAGGTTTTTACTTGCTCTGAATGCCTCTACAACCTGCAGACGTTTTAACGCCTCGTTTTTACGCTGCTGCGATGTTTCGGTGTTTGCTTTATGGCGCAATGTGTACGACAATGAATCCAGCTCTAAACGGCTCAGGATATCAAACAAAGCTTCAGCACCCATTTTTGCGATGAATTTGTTTGGATCGTCGTCGTCCAGAAATTGATTTTCTTTTGGAAGGGTATCCAGAATATCCAGGTACTCTTCTTCAGTAAGGAAATCCAATTCTTTAACACCATCCTGATGTTTTACACCCGGCTGGATAACAACATAGCGTTCGTAATATATAATGGTATCCAGCTTTTTGGTAGGTAAACCAAGCAGGTAACCAATTTTGTTAGGCAACGATTTGAAATACCAAATGTGAGCTACCGGCACCACCAGTGAAATGTGTCCCATACGCTCACGACGTACTTTCTTTTCGGTTACTTCAACACCACAACGGTCGCAAACGATACCTTTATAACGGATACGTTTGTATTTACCACAGTGACATTCGTAGTCTTTTACCGGTCCGAAAATACGCTCACAGAACAAACCATCACGTTCCGGTTTATACGTTCTGTAGTTAATTGTTTCCGGCTTCAGCACTTCACCAAACGATCTTTCCAGAATTTCTTCGGGAGATGAAAGGCTAACTGAAACTTTTGCGAAACTAGTTTTTGCTTTATTATCTTTTTTGAATGCCATAATTCAAATTAACTATCAAATTAAAACTGCACCTAACTTATTCTACTCCATTCTCACGCTCAGACCAAGTCCGCGTAATTCGTGAAGCAGTACATTCAGCGATTCCGGAATTCCCGGTTGTGGCATTGGCTCACCTTTCACAATCGATTCGTAAGCTTTTGCACGTCCCATTACGTCATCCGACTTAACGGTAAGGATTTCCTGAAGGATATGAGAAGCACCAAATGCCTCGAGTGCCCAAACTTCCATCTCACCAAAACGCTGACCACCAAACTGTGCTTTACCACCTAATGGCTGCTGCGTAATTAACGAGTATGGTCCGATTGAACGGGCGTGCATTTTGTCTTCTACCATGTGGCCCAGCTTCAACATGTAAATAACACCTACAGTTGCCGGCTGGTCGAATGGTTCTCCGGTTTCACCGTTAATCAGGCGGGTTTCTCCAAAACGTGGAATACCTGCCTTATCGGTGTACTCTGAAACTTCATCCAAGCTGGCACCATCGAAAATAGGTGTTGCGAATTTCAAACCAAGCTCTTTACCGGCCCAACCTAGTACAGTTTCGTAAATCTGTCCAAGGTTCATACGCGATGGTACACCAAGTGGGTTCAGTACGATATCTACCGGTGTTCCGTCTGCAAGGAATGGCATATCTTCGGCACGTACCACACGCGAAACAATACCTTTGTTACCGTGACGTCCCGCCATTTTATCACCAATTTGCAGTTTGCGTTTTTTAGCGATATAAATTTTTGCTAACTGAATAATACCTGCAGGAAGCTCATCACCTATGGTTACATTGTAACGCTCGCGGCGTGAAACAGATTCTGCTTCCTTTATTTTCATGATATAGTTATTCACCAACCTGAAAATCAAATCGTTTTTAGCTTTGTCAGTGGTCCACTTTGAAGGATCGATATTCAGGTAATCCAGTTCCTGTAATTGCTTCAGTGTAAATTTAACGCCTTTCGGAATAAACTCAGTTCCGTAATAGTCTTTCACTCCCTGCGAAGTTTTACCATTAACCAGGTTAAAAAGTTTATCCTCCAGCTTCACACGTATTGCAGCTATTTCCTTTTCCAGCTTTTCATCAATCTGGTCAAGTAAAGTTTTGGTTGCCTTTCCTTTTTTATCTTTAGCAACACGCGAGAATAATTTTTTATCGATAACAACACCTGATAATGATGGAGAAGCTTTTAATGAAGCATCTTTTACATCTCCGGCCTTATCTCCAAAAATCGCACGTAATAATTTTTCTTCAGGAGAAGGGTCTGATTCACCTTTTGGTGTAATCTTTCCAATCAGAATATCGCCGGGTTTTACATTTGCCCCAACTCTAATCAATCCATTCTCATCCAGGTTACGGGTAGCTTCTTCACTAACATTAGGAATATCAGAAGTAAATTCTTCAACACCTCGTTTTGTATCTCGTACTTCAAGTGAATATTCATCAACATGCACAGAAGTGAAAACATCTTCGCGCACAATACGCTCCGAAATCACAATCGCATCCTCGTAATTATACCCCTGCCATGGCATAAAAGCCACCTGAAGGTTACGTCCCAGAGCCAACTCCCCTTTATCGGTAGCGTATCCTTCAGTCAGAATTTCACCTTTCTGAACACGTTGACCTTTTATCACAATTGGTTTAAGGTCAACCGTAGTTCCCTGGTTCGTTTTTGTATATTTTTGAAGATTATAGGTTACGACCTCAGGATCAAAACTTACAAAACGATCCTCTTCTGATACATCATAACGAATAATAATCTGTTTTGCATCAACAAATTCTATAACTCCATCCGCCTCGGCTGCAACCATAATTTTAGAGTCGGCAGCAGCTCTACCTTCTAAACCTGTACCAACAATAGGAGCTTCCGGACGAAGAAGTGGTACGGCCTGGCGCATCATGTTCGATCCCATTAACGCACGGTTTGCATCATCATGCTCTAAGAAAGAAATAAGTGATGCTGCTACAGATGCAATTTGGTTTGGACCAACATCCATCAGTTCAACATCTTCGCCGGTAACTACAGGATAATCACCATCCAAACGAGCTTTAACACGTTCGTTAATAAATTTCCCATCCTCTCCAATTGGCGCATTTGCCTGGGCTATAATCTTACCTTCTTCTTCTTCGGCAGTAAGGTAAATTGCACCTTCTTCAGATAAATCAACGATTCCGTCTTTAACTTTTCGGTACGGAGTTGAAATAAACCCAAGATCGTTAATTTTTGCAAAAACACACAAAGAAGAGATCAAACCGATGTTTGGTCCTTCAGGTGTTTCAATCGGACATAAACGACCATAGTGTGTGAAGTGAACGTCACGAACCTCGAAACCGGCACGTTCGCGCGACAGACCACCAGGACCTAATGCTGACATACGACGTTTGTGCGTCATTTCAGCAAGTGGATTGGTTTGATCCATAAACTGCGAGAGTGCGTTTGTTCCGAAGAATGAATTGATTACCGAAGATAAAGTCTTCGAATTGATCAAATCAATCGGAGTAAACACCTCGTTGTCGCGAACATTCATACGTTCGCGGATGGTACGTGCCATACGTGCCAAACCTACACCAAACTGGTTGTACATTTGCTCGCCAACCGTACGTACCCTACGGTTACTTAAGTGGTCAATATCGTCAACATCTGTTTTTGAGTTTACCAACTGAATCAGGTTCTTGATAATCTCAATGATGTCTTCTTTTGTAAGGACACGGTTCTCCATGTCCACATCAATTCCCAATTTTTTATTGATCCTGTAACGACCAACTTCTCCAAGGTCATATCTCTTATCCGAGAAGAATAGTTTGTCAATTACGTCGCGTGCTGTTGCCTCATCGGGCGGTTCTGCATTACGCAGCTGACGGTAGATGTGAAGAACAGCTTCTTTTTCGGAGTTACATGGATCTTTCTGCAGCGTGTTGTAAATAATCGCGAAATCCTGCTGGTTTTGATCTTCTTTGTGAAGTAAAATGGTTTTTACACCTGATTCCAGAATTTCTTCGATATGATCTTCTTCAATCTCAGTTTCACGGTCGATAATTACTTCATTACGCTCAATTGATACAACTTCACCTGTATCTTCATCAACAAAGTCTTCAACCCATGATTTTAGCACACGTGCTGCTAATTTTCTCCCAACAACTTTTTTAAGTCCTGTTTTTGAAACTTTTATTTCGTCTGCAAGATCGAATATCTCAAGAACATCTTTATCGCTTTCGTATCCGATTGCACGTAACAAGGTAGTAACAGGTAATTTCTTTTTCCGGTCGATGTAAGCAAACATTACACTATTAATGTCGGTTGCAAACTCGATCCACGATCCCTTAAACGGGATAATACGTGCGGAATATAATTTTGTACCGTTGGCATGTAAACTTTGGCCAAAGAATACACCCGGAGATCTGTGCAGCTGCGAAACGATAACCCTTTCGGCACCATTAATGATGTAAGTACCTCTTTCGGTCATGTATGGCACAGTTCCTAAATAGACGTCCTGAACTACGGTATCAAAATCTTCATGTTCCGGATCGGTACAGTAAAGTTTCAGTTTTGCTTTTAGCGGAACGCTAAAAGTTAAACCACGTTCTATACACTCGTCAATTGAGTATCGAGGAGGATCGACCTGGTAGTCGATAAATTCCAACACGAAATTATTACGCGTATCCGATATTGGAAAGTTTTCTTCAAAAACTCTGTATAAACCCTCCGCTTTTCTTTTGTCAGGCGTGGTTTTTAACTGAAAAAAATCTTTAAATGATTTAACTTGTACTTCTAAGAAGTCAGGGTAATCAAACCTGGTTTGTGTTGAGGAAAAATTAATCCTCTCTTTTTTTGCTTGTACTGACATGCATTTATACAGGTTAATTATATAAAATATAAATACACAAAAGGTTTAGAACCCAACTGACGTCGGATTCTAAACCATATTACCTTTAAAAGGTATGTGTTTATTTTACTTCAACTTCAGCTCCAGCTTCTTCTAACTGTGCTTTTAAAGCTTCAGCTTCGTCTTTCGAAACTTTTTCTTTAAGTGCTTTTGGAGCTTCATCTACAACGGCTTTAGCTTCTTTCAAGCCAAGACCAGTTAGTTCTTTAACGAGTTTAACAACGGCAAGTTTCGATGCACCTGCTGCTTTTAAAATCACGTCAAATTCAGTTTGTTCAGCAGCAGCCTCTTCGCCACCACCTGCAGCTGGTCCTGCAACTGCTACTGCAGCGGCAGCTGGTTCAATACCATATTCGTCTTTTAGAATACCAGCTAATTCGTTAACCTCTTTAACAGTCAAGTTTACCAACTCTTCTGCAAGCTGTTTTAAATCTGCCATTTTTATTTCTTTTTAAATATTATTTCAAAAAAATTATTCTTTTTCTTTCAGTGTATCAAGAACACCGTGAATTGTATTACCACCAGACTGCAACTGTCCGAGAACTGTTTTCATTGGTGATTGTAACAGAGCAACAACATCAGCAATAAGCTCGTTTTTAGATTTAACGGCTATCAATGTCTCCAATTGGTCGGCTCCCATATAAATCGATTCTTCAACAAAAGCAGCCTTTAATAGAGGCTTTTTGTGCTTTTTAGCGAAGTCTTTAATCAATTTAGCAGGTGCGTTTCCATTTGAAGAAAACATTACTGTGGTGTTTCCCTTAAGTGCATCAAAAATCTCTTCAGCCTCTTTCGCAGAGTTCTCAAGAGCTTTTCGTAATAGAGTATTCTTAACAACAACCAGTTTTACATCTTGGCTAAAACATAGTCTCCTTAAATCACTGGTATCTTCAGCATTTAAGCCTGCAATGTCGGTCAGGTAAAAATGGTCGTATGAGTCAATCTGTTCTTGTAACTGATTAATAATAATTTGTTTCTCTGAACTCTTCATAATTCCACATTTTTATTCTGCAAACGACTTAGCTTCTACTTGAATACCAGGGCTCATGGTACTTGATAAATAGATACTCTTAATATAGGTTCCTTTAGCTGCAACAGGTTTAAGTTTATTAATCATATTAAGAAACTCAACAGCATTGTCTTTGATTTTATCAGCTGAGAAAGAAACTTTCCCAATTGTTGTATGAACAATACCAAATTTATCAACTTTAAAGTCGATTTTACCTTGCTTAACTTCGGAGATAGCTTTTCCAACTTCCATGGTTACGGTACCACTTTTTGGGTTTGGCATTAAACCACGAGGACCTAAAATACGTCCTAACTGCCCAACTTTTCCCATAACCGGAGGCATAGTGATGATTACATCAACATCGGTCCAGCCACCTTTTATTTTCTCAACGTACTCGTCAAGACCTACATAATCGGCTCCGGCATCTTTGGCTTCCTGTTCTTTGTCAGGAGTAACCATTGCCAAAACACGTACCTCTTTACCTGTTCCATGGGGTAACGAAACTACGCCTCTAACCATCTGGTTAGCTTTTCTAGGATCAACTCCAAGTCTTACATCGATATCAACTGAAGCATCAAATTTGGTGAAAGTTATTTCTTTAACCAACTGAGCTGCCTCTTCAATAGTGTAAGTTCTCCCTTTTTCGAGTTTTTCCAAAGACGCTTTTTGATTTTTCGTAATTCTGCCCATCGTAAAAGATATTTTTAGTTATTGAATGGTGAATCACCTTTAACTCTGATTCCCATACTTCTGGCAGTTCCAGCTACCATTTTCATCGCTGATTCAACTGTAAAGCAATTGAGGTCAGACATTTTGCCTTCGGCAATTTGTTTTACCTGATCCCATGTTACCGCACCCACCTTTTTTACGTGAGGTTCCGGTGAACCACTTTTTAGTTTTGCAGCTTCTAATAATTGAACAGCCACAGGAGGTTGTTTGATTATGAAGTCAAAAGACTTGTCTGCATAAACAGTAATAATAACAGGAAGTACTTTTCCTGCCTGGTCTTGTGTACGACCATTAAACTGCTTACAGAACTGCATAATGTTTACCCCTTTGGCACCCAATGCTGGTCCCACCGGTGGTGAAGGGTTAGCAGCACCACCT
>DASQBW010000141.1:0-4423 GCA_035635015.1 Draconibacterium sp.
CGATTTAAGCTATAACACAAAGCTGAAAGTAACCACAGCCAAATATTATATCCCAAGCGGCAGATGTATTCAGGCACTCGATTATTCGCACCGCAACGAAGATGGAAGTGTAGGCCATGTGCCGGATTCACTGATTTCTGAATTTACAACAAAAAAAGGACGCAAGGTTTATGATGGCGGTGGTGTTGTTCCGGATATTAAAATTGATGGTGACCAGTTGAGCAGATTGTCGGTGGAGCTAATTACCCGATTTATGATTTTTGATTTTGCGACAAAATACGCCAACGAAAACGAAAGTATTCCTGAACCTGAGGATTTTGTTATCACCGACGATATCTATTCGCAGTTTAAAACTTACATTAAAGCAAGCAATTTTGAATACGATTCTCGTTCGCAGGATGATTTGAAAGAACTCCTGGAAACAGCTAAAAGTGAGAAGTATTACGGATTGGCGAAGGAAGAGTTTGAAGCACTGGAAGCAAAGCTAAAAACAGATATTGATAAAGATTTAGGGGAATTCAGGCCGGAAATCAGCGAATTGCTCGAAAGTGAAATCGTTTCGCGTTATTACTACCAAAAAGGTTCGATTCGCTCTTCAATTAATGAAGATAAAGGCATCCTGAAAACCATTGATGCATTACATTCGGCAAATGCTTATGCCAGCTATTTTCAGCCAGGATTGATTGTTGGTATGAATTAAAAAATATTTTTACGAAAATGAAAGGAGGTTTTTTTTAAAGACCTCCTTTTTTTCAACCATATATTGTAACGGTTGTTAATATAATAACCAACCTTTAAAATCAATCGTACTTATTAACTACTAACTCCAGTTATTTTACATAGAAAATGAAATTCAAAGAAATCTTAAATACCGAATTGTTCAAAAACGGAGATTTTACGCTTACCGTTTACAATATATTTCTGATTCTGGTAGTAGTATTGTCTACAATAATTGTGCTGAATATTATTCGCAGGTTTTTTAAACGATTCATTAAAAAGCAGGAGGCTGAACGGCGTTCGTACTGGTCGGTATATCTCATTCTCAAGTATGTGGTTTGGGTAATCATTATCATTCTGCTTCTCGAATCTTCAGGTTTAAAAGTGTCGGTATTGTTAGCCAGTGTTACTGCGCTTTTAGTAGGTATTGGTTTTGGTATCCAACAATTATTCAGCGATATCGCATCGGGTATAGTTCTGTTGGTTGAGCGCAATCTTCAAATCAATGATGTTATTCAGTTGCAGGATGGTACCGTTGGACGAGTGATTCACATCGGGTTGCGTACATCGCGATTAAAAACCCGCGACGATATTATTTTGGTGGTTCCAAACTCAAAATTTGTGAACGATAAAATTATCAACTGGAGCCACATGGATTACAACACCCGTTTTTCGGTTGATGTGGGAGTGGCTTACGGTTCAGATACCAAACTGGTAACTAAAATCCTGCTCGACTGTGCAGCAAAAAACAGCAATATCTCTGCATTGCCAAAACCTTTTGTACGTTTTAATAATTTTGGTGATTCGGCACTCGAATTCCAGGTTTTCTTTTGGGTGCGCGAATCGTTTTGGGTTGAAAATACAAAAAGTGAAATGCGCTATGCCATTGATGATGCCTTTAGGGAAAATGGTGTTCAGATTCCTTTTCCACAGCGCGATATCCATATAAAAAGCACGGTTGACAGATCACATTAAAATCGTTTAAAACAGATGTACTATGAAACGAATAGTTAAATTTATAATTCCGGTTCTATTGCTGCTACTGGCACTGTTTTTAAAAATAGTTGTGCCAAAATATGAGTTGGTATCATCGGATTGGTATTACTTCTTTCAAAAATCAGGATCTGTATTATTGATAATAAGTATCGCCTGGGCATCAATTGTATCGTTGCGGGCATTTAAAAGGATAATAATCGGAAAAATTGATGCCTCGCAGGAAGACAACCTCCGCGAACGTAAATTCCTTACCCAGTTCAATATAATGGAGAGTATTATCTATTTTCTGATCATACTTGTTGCTATCGGAACCTCACTGATGCTGTTTGATGAAGTAAGGGAGCTTGGTATCAGTCTGTTTGCTTCGGCAGGTGTTGCCGGTATTATTATTGGATTTGCAGCCCAAAAGCTTATTGCAACAGTTTTGGCCGGTTTGCAAATTGCAATTACGCAGCCCATTCGTTTAGACGATGTGGTAATTATTGAAAACGAATGGGGAAGAATTGAGGAGATTACCCTGACTTATGTGGTAGTAAAAATCTGGGACCAGCGGCGTTTGGTAGTGCCATCCACATATTTTTTTGAAAAACCATTTCAGAACTGGACACGTACTTCAGCAGAAATTCTGGGAACCGTGTTCATGTATACCGATTATCATGTGAACTTTGATGCACTTCGGCAAGAACTAACACGCTTGCTTAAAAGTACCCCGTTGTGGAATAAAAAAGTAAACGTTTTGCAGGTAACCGACACCAAAGAATATGGTGTTGAGATACGTGCTTTGATGAGTGCAAAAGATTCGCCAACAGCCTGGGATTTACGTGTGTTTATTCGTGAAAAAATGATTGAATTCATCCAAAAGAATTACCCTGAAAGTTTACCGCGTACCCGAGTTGTATTTGAAAAAGACGACCCAAAACCAGTGTCGAAAAATGAATCCTAAGAAATAGTGTTCCGGCCTCCCAACTTTTTGTTCTAATTAGTAGGAGCCAACAAATTAAAAGGATACCAGGGAAGATTGCGGGCAATCCAAAACAACACTACAATCCCCAAAATAATCCAAGGTGTAGGTTTTCGGTACAACAAATTGGGAAGTTTCCATGCAAAAGTTTTATTTAATACAGGATGGATGTAATGATACAAGATTAACAGCGCAGCCGGAAGAAACAAAAAGTTGTAACCGGCAACACCAGCAAAATCCAAATGCAACAAACTGTGTAAGGCGCGTTGCGAACCACATCCCGGGCAATAACCTCCGGTTAACGAATGAA
Organism: Draconibacterium sp.; assembly: GCA_035635015.1. GTDB lineage: Bacteria > Bacteroidota > Bacteroidia > Bacteroidales > Prolixibacteraceae > Draconibacterium. The sequence goes on from DASQBW010000141.1 coordinate 2,985, forward strand.
AAAGACACTGCGGGAAAAGGCTGTGTTGTATGGGATCAATCAAATAAAACAGAACTGACACTATAAGAATAATGACCAGCAAAATAATATTAGCAGATCGCTTCATACTTTAAAAATCAAATCCTCCAAGCGACAATCCTGCAAGTACCCCCAATGTCGACAATATTAATCCAATAATAATTACAGACAGGCCAACAGCAAAGGAAACCCACGACCACAATTTGGCATTTTTACTTGCCCTTAGTGCGCCTTCATAATTTCCTGCCTCCCACTTTGTATTAACCTGCGCTGCAAAAATTATTGCAACAATTCCAACTATTTTACCGCAAAATATCGTCGCCAAAATAGCAAACACAAGGTAATTTGGAGGTGGTGTTTTTTGAATCTTGTCCTGTTCATTCATCGCTAATAACTATTCTTGGATTGAATAATAGCAAAGTTAATCGATGCTGTCAGCCAAACAACTATTCGTTAAAAAATTAATTCAATTTGAATTAGCAAAAAGGAACAATCAATTATCATCATATCATCCTGAACAACAGTACAAAAATACTCTGTAAAAACATTAACAACTAATTAACACATAAGCACTAAACTAATAACGGACAAATTAGTCTTAATATGTAGACAATTTTACATGAAAACAATTAGAACAGCGATGAATTCGATTAAAAACGTATTGCTGATTAGCTTTCTGCTATTCGGAACCATGAGTTATGCAGCTTTTGAAAATACGGCAAAACCGGATGAAGATGATGATGACGGGAAGGGTAAAATTAAGGGAACAATTATCGATAAAGATTCAGAATTGCCTATGGAATTTGCAAACATTGCTGTGTATACTAAGGAAGACTCGGCATTGATAACCGGAACTATTACGAACGAAAATGGCGAGTTCGAAATCGCTGACGTTAGTTTTGGCGACTATTACCTCGAGGCAAATTTTATTGGGTTCAACAAAACAAATGTTTCGGGTATAACGCTCAATCAATCTAACCGTGAGTACAATGCAGGGGCCATTAATCTTAGTCCTTCTAACGTTGCTCTCGGAGAAGTAAATGTAGTTGCCGACAGAGCTGCGGTGGAATATAAACTGGACAAGAAAGTGGTAAATGTAAGCCAGGTAATTAGTGCAGTTGGAGGAACTGCGGTGGATGTACTTGAAAATACACCTTCAATTCAGGTAGATATTGAAGGAAATGTTTCCTTACGTGGTTCAGGAAATTTTACCGTATTGATTGATGGCCGACCCAGTGTTTTAAGCGGAAGTGATGCACTTCGGCAAATTCCTTCTTCTGCCATTGAAAACATTGAAATCATTACAAATCCATCGGCAAAATACGAACCCGATGGAACGGCTGGAATTATTAACTTGGTGATGAAAAAGAACTCCATGCGAGGGCTTAACGGAATTATTAATGCCCGGGCAGGAACCGGAG
>DASQBW010000142.1:0-7072 GCA_035635015.1 Draconibacterium sp.
GTGTTTTCATTATTTGTATTAGTTATTTAGTTCTTGACTATCGATTAAAAAAATGTGGGTGGAATTTTTAATTTTTGCCTTGTTCTTACGAATAGCTTTGGCAATAGCCTGGGAAGTAGATTGAAACATACTGCCGACACCGGACATAAGAAGATCGTTGGCACCATCACCTGTTGAAACATTTACCCCTTGTAATGTTTGAGTTCCCAAATCTTTAGTAAAATCCCTGAACGCAGATTCCGGTACATACAGCCCTTTTAATCCGTCGATGTCGTATACATCGAGGTTAATCTGATATATATTGCCGTTAAGCATTACTGTACTGATATTTAATGAAACCCGTTGAGCGGAGAAACCATTTATGAGGGCATATAAACAAGTCCCTTTTTCTATTAGTTGATCAGAAACTGTAATATCTTCCAATAAACGAATCCGTATCCGAGAACCGGCATAACCGGTTATATCTTCATCAATTATCGCCTTAATGAACGATTTATCCTTTGTCGGCTTTAGCGTGTTAAATTCATTGCTCACATTGTTTGCAGCTTCCACCTGAGACTTTTTTTCCAAAAACTCCAACCGCTGTTTATCGAGAGCCTCCTGAATTGCAATTCGTTTCTGTTCTTCTATAAATTCCGGATTGCTGGCATTCTGGAAACTGTCAATTAACGCCATTTGCTGACGCATTGTTTCCATAGGATCTTCTTCCGATGGAGGGCTTGGAGCTTCTGTATCAGGATCCACATTGTTCTGATTGGCAGAATTAATCAGATCCAAAAGTGCCTGATCTGATTCACTAAGCGGTTCCGGTTTATAATGATTCTCGGGGCCTTTATCGATATCTGTTGTATAGAGCTGGCTTTTTAATACTGCTTCCAGGCTGTCGAGCCGTCTTTTTTCCTGAATGGAATATAAGTCTTCAAACGTATCAGCTTCCTGCTTTTCGTAGGAGAGGCTTTGGATAGCCGTATAGCCCTCTGCATTCCTGTAATTTTCGCGGTATGTAGTTAGTTTATCCTTTAAGTTTGATTCCACAACTTGTTGTGAGGGATCAGATAATCGCCCCTGTAGCCCTTCGGCGACAACAGCTTTTTCTTCCTTTGTATTAAGTCCAAGTGAATTATAGACGTAAAACATCAGAAAGATGAATGGAAAAACAAAAAGCGGATATATGTATTTCTTTTGATTAAATTTTACCTTCATAGTTACTCATTATTTAAGTCTTTGTACAATATTTCCAGCTCTTCAAATATCTTCTCCATTTGAATGCTATCGGCCCGGCTGAGCTTTTCTTTACTAAGCAGAGAGTCTATTTGGGATTCGAGCTTCTTACTCTGTTGGTAATGGTCATAATGAATGGTTCCTTGTGAAAAATCATCTTTAATCACCGAAAAACCATCTTTCAGTTCCTGTGTAAAACCATTAACTCCCTGTTTACGATTATTGGTTATTTGGAACACACTTACAGATGTAGAAATCACAATACAAAGAACCAGGATCATTGACATCACATAAAATGCCTTCTTCGGGTGTTTCTCCCAGTATTCCAGTTTAAAAATTGTTTTTAGCTTCATTTTTCAAGTCTTTATTTTCTAATGTTTTCCACCGTTCAATCAATACGCCATGAGGATTATTCTGACTGCGCGGAACATCCTTTAAATATCCTTCTGTTATCAGCGATCGGACAACAATTGATGATTTACGTTCGATCCTTTGCTTTCCGTAGTATCTGAAAAATTTACTCGGCACATCGAGAAAAATACTGTCAGTTTGAATGGTAAGTACGGCTGATGATGAAAGGATCTGATTAAACAGCCCCTTTTCTTTTAGGTTATTGTACTGCTGAATACCCGACTCATCAATAAGGTACATTGCTTTTTTCATTTGGTATTCAATGTATTTATTGTCCGGTGTAAGTGTAAAAAACAGACTATGGAACACATTGACATGAGCCTTATATTCAACCGGACGGTTTACACTTTCATCTGTTTGTTTTGCAAGAATTGGAATGTCTTTGTCCAGGATATAAATTGATTTTCGGGACTCTGAAAGCTGTTTAGTGAGAAACATCATCATGAGAATGACAATTGCAAAGGAGAAAGCAAAGGAGATTATGGAAAGTAACTTTGCAAGTTTTACTTTCTGCTCAATATTTTTAATAATCATCGTTCAAATTTTTAGATTCCTTTTGTTACTACTTTTCTGGCAGCAGATGAAGCTGCGCTTTTACTGCTACCGGCAACTGCAGGTGCTGCTCTTCCCATAGTTGATATGGCAGAGCCTACTCCACTTGTTGAAACGATCCATGTTGAAACTGATGGTACTGTAAAAAGCATAATGGCCGTAATAAGGAATGTCAGGATTACTGTTCCGAATCCAATGGGATTACTTCCCATGAGGTACATTAATTTTTCTGCAGATAGTAATATTCCATCTGAATCAACGATTTCTTTATATCTGTTGATTTCAGACTCTAAAGCAAACTGTTGTAACCGACTTCCAATAAATATTATAATCTCGGCAATTGTTGTATAAAGGCTAACTGAAATAAATCGCGAAATCCATGCTGCAAAACTATCGCGAAACAATGGAAAGATGCTTAACGCCACTGAGATTGGCCCCAGCATAATCAGAATACCCGAATAAATGAGCTGCATAGAAATAACCAGATAGGTAGCAAGTCGCAATATCAGCAATGAGAGCCATTCAAGGAGAGTGCCGACAATACGGTTTGCAGCGTTATTCATCATTGCTTTCAAAGTAAACAGGGGTGTCATAACCGCTTCCAGACCATCCATAACCGCCTTTCCTGCGCTATCGAGCATTTTCTGAAAAGTCGATTTACTTTGTTCCGTTGCCACATCAACCTCCGCCGTTTTTTGAAAAATGTTTTGTGCCAGATTATAGGCGTATTTCTCCCTTTCTATCCTCAGGTTATTTACAAGTTGTTGTTGTGCTGCTTGTTTTTCCCACATAGCTTCCGCCATCAGGTCTCCCGGTAAGGAAAGAAAAGAAATAAAAGGCCCCCAAAATGTAATTATAAGGAAAAGGCCAAAAGGACGGAGCAATGGTAAAATTTCCCATTGTTTAGCCCCAGTCATCATTTCATAGCCTCGCTGTGCGAAAAACATTATTGTCATTAACCAGCCAATTACTTTGGCAAACAGGATAAAACTGTCAAAGTTGTACCATATATTTTGTTTCATATTGGTTCGGAAAGATTCCATAAACCAGTCTTCATAGATCTTCTTCCCCTGCGAAAAATCTACAGCATTTTCGACTTCATCATCAGTTGTTTGTGCTTTTGAGTCAACCGGATTGCATAAAAAAAGGACTGCGAAAAGCAGCCCTCCAAAAAGGAATTTTATGTATTTCATTTAATTATTTTATTTTGGTATTCAACATGATTGATTCCATGATGCGATAATCTGAATCCGTATCCCATTGGCTAAATCCGGCAGCTGCATCTCCGCCAATAACCGGACTTAAGTTTCCCTTGCCATCGCTGATCGCCAAAGAAAAGTTTGCCGTTTCTATGTTGCTATTCCATTTATTACTAACCAACCGATATTCTAACAGGATTCTGTGGTAAGCCATTATACGGCTACTACGTTCCATATTGGAAGTTAAAACAGAATTCAGCCTCTCCTTCAGGCGCAGCATTTCATTGTCGTACCACTCTATCGTGCCACAGTCGATCATACTGCTCAGTTCATCATTACTTAAGTTTGCTACAGCTTCATTCAAATTGTAATTAGTTACCGGTTTTAGTTCCTTTTTATAATAAATGAGCCACATCGGATCACCTTCCGAAATAAGCCCGGAATTATACTGTAGCTCAGATAGCGCTGTTTTACCGGTTGAATCAGCTATTGTCTTATAGGCACTATTAATTTCTTTCAATCTTTCATTGAGTACCATTCTTTGAGTTTGTTCCCCCGTAGCAGAAAGAGGCCTGATATCAGCTCCTCTTTTATAACTTCGGTTTCTGCTTGGGGCAAGGATCCCCCAGGTCAGTGTATAATGAATATTCGTTTGAATACCCAGGAAATATTTGGGTTCTGGAAGCCAGTTCCCCCATCGGGTAGCAACCATTCGGTCTTGTTGTGCTTGTACATGGGGATCCTGAATTATCGTTTGAGAATAGCTTTTGTTGGATGCGATGAGCGACAATACAACAAAACACATTACAGATAAATATTTCATTCTTTAATAGTTTTAAGGTTAAACATGATATCATCAATGAGTCGTTTGTCATAACTTATGTATGAAGCAAAAGGATTGATACTGTTCCATGTGCCAAACACCCCTGCCCAGTAGAGATTTCTTTCAAGCCCGTATAGCACACCTCTTATTATTTGTAAACGCAGCGTGACTGTTCTAAGCAGCTCATCCCTTTTTGCCACGTCCATCATTGCATCCCGTCCCTCTCTGGCAATAAATCCGGCAATCTCACCATACAGCTCCATAGCCTGGATTTTCATATCCGATACTGCTTTATTGGAAATCAATACAAGTTCCGGGTCAGTAAACACAGTCCCTGTTATAGTTGTCGAGAGCTCAAAGATGTCTGTTACAAGAGTTCCAATATATTTAACTTCGCGACCATCTTTGATCACTTCGTTAACCTCGGTTAGTGACTTATAGATTAGAGCCTTTGTTGCAAGCAGTTTTGCAACATTATCCCTGATTTTATTGGTATTGGATTTTATTGTCTGAGTCTCGTTCTCCAGTTTTCGTTCTGCTACCATCCTATAGCCGTTATTAATAACCACTTTAAGTGTGTGTCCGGGATCACTAACAACCTGCTGAGCATTGCAAAAAGGAAGTATGGAGATACAAAACAGCAGAATAAAAAATATCGTTTTCATTTTAAAGGCTTTTAGCATTGGCAAGTATCTCTTCAATTATTTGCTTATCCTGGTTTACCCAGGTAAAAGAAAGTGGATTAACTCTTGTCATCGACATTTGGCGCAAGGAAGCTAACAAAAGAAAAGCCTGACCATCCAGATTTCTTAACTCAGCTAATGAAAAATCCAGTAGCATTTTTCGGTCTGCAATTTCCATTTTATTCAGCTCTCCAACTGAAACAGATAATCCGGTATAGAGCCTGACAACAGATTCTGCTTTATTGATAAAAGCTTTTTCTCCATTGGCAGCGATAAGCGCAAATTCAGGGTTGTCCGTAACCAATTGTACAATTTTACCTTGGGTTTCCTTGATTGAGTTTAGTAATGGAATAACCTCAGACAAGAATGTTGCAGCATCAATGATGATTCCAAGGGAATTGAGGCGGGATTTTACCGTACTGTATTTATCCTGAAAGTATCCAAGTTGTTTCTTATTATTCTCTTCATTCGCCCCAACAACTGTCTGTTTTGTTTTGATTGATTTTTGTCGGGTATTTTCAGCTCTTGTTTCCTTAACCAATTCATGTATATGGAAGTAGTTAATAAACCCACCACTAAAGGCTTCAAGTTTTGGGACTAAGATCCAAACCAATAAAAAACAAATAATGTATTTCATAGGACTAAAATTGTTCGTTTTTAACGGTATCGTATGGAACTCGCTTGTTATAATAATTCTCTTGAATGTGAATTTTTTACATGCTCGTTTCATAGCTAAATTCCTTTCATGTTTCCCATTATCTCGTCCATTAAATGTTTGTCAGTATTCACCCATGACGAGAAAGGGCTGATGCTATTCCAAAAGCCTTTTTGAACAGCCCACTTGATGTCATATTTAATACTGAAAGCCTCTGCGTACAATACGCGAAGTTCAAAATAGATATGGTTAAGTAATTGCTGCCTGTCTCCGGCATCCATCATATTCGTTGTGCCACCGGTGAGGACACTTGTAACTTCAGCACTCAACCTGGTTGCACGGAGGTAAAAAGCGTTGGCACTTTTTCGGGCAAATACCGTGTACTCGGGATTTTTGGCAGCCAACACAGTCGTCTCTGAAATTTCAGAGACTATATCCTCGGTTGTGGCAATGATGTATTTCACGGTAACCGCATCTTTTACGAGATCAGAAACAGATGTTAATCCGGTTAAAATTTTATCCTGTAATTCTTTGGCAGCTGCCAATTGAACAGCAATCGTTGATTGTGCCACAGCAATAGAAGAAAGATTCTGATTCGTTTTGTTCTGCTCGGCTTTCAGTTGTACTGCGGAAGTAGCCATTGCTGCTGTAGTAATAGGATCTATATATACTGTCTGGGCATTTAAAAACTTCACAAGACCCAGCAGTAAGACTATTAGCAGATATTTTTTCATGAGTTGAAAATTTAAGGTTTAAAAATCAAGAGCGTTATGCAGATTGATTGCTGCCTCCGGTAATCTGTGAAATATCGATTTCTTTTTTAGCCAGATGTTTTCCGAGAGTGGTTACTGCGAGATGTCCAAATTTGCTTTGGTAAGCCTTTAAAAAACTGAATGCACTCTCGTTCACGGGGCAACCAATCAAATTAATAAAAGTGAAAAAGGCAGAAGTAGATAGGCCACTTCTTTTCAGATCTTTTGAAAAGTGTTCAAGGCCGTTGGGATAACTGCCAAAGTTGCTAACGTAAGTTTCAACGGCCAACTTCTCTGGTTTTTCGGTAGTATAAGTAAGGTATTGAAAAAAAGATACTTCAGCACCGTACACCTCACCAATGGCCCCTCTTCGCATGTAAAACTCCTTGAAGATCGGACGGTTTTCTTTATTGTCAAGATTATTGATCGTAAATATCTTTCGTTTCTCCACCTGGTTTATAGAAAGTAAAGCAGATACTGCATCATAATTATCTTTAAACTTTGTTTGATCCAAAAGACAAATCGTGTCAGAGTTATTGATGATACTATCTTTTACAATTGCATTTCCAACAATATCGTCCAGCTCCTGAGTGACAACTATTGCTTCACCATTGTGTTTCCGTACCGTTTTGTACAAATACAAAATGTAACCTGCCATTAACGGACTGGCAATTGCTTTCCATGCCTCCTCAATTATAAGGGTCTTCCGTTGTAGGTGTCGGTTTCTCATTTTCTGAATAAAAACATCCATAATGATCAGCGTGACAATCGGGAAT
>DASQBW010000143.1:0-6265 GCA_035635015.1 Draconibacterium sp.
GGATAGAACATAAACAGGAAAGCATAGCTTTATATTGAAATTGTGGATTGATGAAGATTGAAATGCTGATGAGATTTAATTTTAAATTCAACCCTGGAGGTCATGGCGTATCACGGCATTTTATTACATTGCAAATAAAAGTTTAAGTACATGAAACGAGTAAAACAAAATTGTTGATACAATTTAAATCATGCGAGTTCCTACTAATTCTATTGAAAACAAATAATTATATTAAAATGAAAGATTTATATACCCTAATCATGGCAGGAGGTTCAGGAACACGTTTCTGGCCACGCAGTAAAACAGCAAAACCAAAACAATACCTTAATATATTTGGCGAAGATTCTTTATTGCAGGACACCATTTATCGTTTTGCATCTTTTACAAAAGAAGAAAATATTTATATTGTTTCAAGTGCTACTCAGGCAAAGGTTCTGGAGGAACAAACACCAATGCTTCCTAAAGAAAATCTTATTTACGAGCCAATTGGCCGTAACACCCTACCATGTATTGGTTTGGCAGCTATGTATGCCGAACGTGAAAACCCGGATGGTGTTATGGTAGTTTCTCCATCAGATCATCTGATAAAGGATAATTCCTTATTTAAAGAAACAGTACTGTCTGCAGCAAAAATCGCCGAAGAAAGGGATGGGATAGTGACTATTGGTATAACACCAACTTATCCGGCAACAGGTTACGGATATGTACAAACTGCTGAAGACATTACAGGCGACGAAAGAATAAAACAATTTAAAGTTGAACGTTTTGTTGAAAAGCCGGATGAGGCAACGGCAACAAATTATTTAAAAGAGGGCGGCTTTTACTGGAACAGCGGATTGTTTGTTTTTAAGGTTTCAGTTTTTTTGAAAGCGGTAGAAGAATTTGCGCCGGAGTTGTATGCTGATTTGCGAAAAATTCAGGCTGATTTTGGAAACCCAACATATCCACAAACTTTGGATACAATTTATCGCGCTGTTGAAAGCATTTCTGTGGATTATGGTATTATGGAACATGCCAAAAATATTTTTCTTGTAGAAGGAAATTTCGCCTGGAATGACCTGGGGAGCTGGGAGTCGGTTTACCTGACCGATAAGAAAGATGAAAATGGTAATGCCGGATCGGGAGAAACCATTTTCCTTGATACTAAAAACTCGTATGTATATTCGGAAGATAGTTTAGTTGCAGTGGTTGGACTGGAAGATGTAATTGTTGTTCAGGACGGAAATACAACATTGGTTTGCAAGCGTGAGAATGCAGAGGATATAAAGAAAATTGTTGAAAAACTGAAAGATGAAAACAAGAATCAATACCTGTAATCTAAGGTATCATCAGGATTACAAAAAAATGGCATCCGGTTTTGAATGTAAATTCACGGATGCCATTTTTTTGTTGTGGATACAAATTTAATCTCTCATATATCCAACTTCGCGGTAATATTTTTCGGCACCCGGATGTAATGGTACTCCAAAATTTGACCAAACAGTATTCTGGTCGTAGGTGTATATTCTGATGTACCATTTTAGCTGGCCACGAAAGTCATCAATGGCCTTTGCCAAATCATAGGCTACCTGGTCAGGTGCATCGTCGCGGATAAAAAATGCTTCACCTGAACGACCAACGGTTTTAATTTTGCGGTCCAAACCTTTTAACAGGCATTCCTGGGCAACAACAAATTCTGCATCAACATTTCCGTCGGCAACAGTCTGCAATATTTCATCTGGCATTTCCAGAAAATGGAGATCGTATTTTTGGCTTAATGTTGTCCAGAAATCCGATTCGGGATTCATTGCCGGGCTGGCCAAAAATCCGGAAATAATATCAAAGTTGCCTTCAATAGCTTCTTCAACCGAAACACCTGTTTTTCCTCCCCATGCTTCAATATCTTCAGTACTAATCCCGTAATAATCTAGAATAGTTCTCATGTTACCTACCAGGCGGACAGGCAATTTTTCCTCTTTAATTTGCTCAAAACTTTCAATTCCTGAAGCTTTATTAACAGCGACCAGAAAGTAGTAAGGATCCTCAACTTTAGCAATCAGTCGTAGGTTTTTATACGGTTGATTGTGATAGGCAGAGCTAAGCATTGCACTCGAAGTTACTCCAAAATCAACCGGAGCATTAACACGACTTATTCCGTCGGCAATGTTAAATTCATCCAGTGGTGGCGGGTAGTTATTTTCCGATACCAGACCCGGGCCGTAATTACGGTTGCAATTTCTGCAAAGAATTACTTCATAACCCAGAGGTTCCATTGCATCTTTTACAAAATCACCCAATTCACCCCAGGGACATCCATTTGGGCAAGCCGATGCCATTACCGGGCGTTTTACGTCCCATCCGGTTTCTCCTACGTCTAATTCTTCCTGTGCCCAAAGCAGGCAAGAGGAAGATAACAAGACCATTAAAAAGATTGCCTTCGGTATAAAATGTACCGATAGCTTGTTCATAATTTTTTTCATAATTGGTTTATTTAGCTAATTCTGCTCCTTCGGGAGTTCTTCTCCATTCGAAATAATCATCAAGTACTTCCAAAGATTCGCGACTTGGAACAGGCCCCATAAAAGGTGTTGGTCCGGTCAGGTACATCACGTTTGGAGCTTCATCGCTGTATGGTTTCCATTCCGGTACACCTTCGCCGTTTGGATCACCGGTTTTTGCGAAGTTAGTCCAGTAAGTGGCCATTGCTTCTGATAAGGCCTGGTCAGATTCTTCCTGTGAGCGAACATGTTTAAAAACGTAAGCGATGTCCTGTCCGTGTGGAGATCCATATCCATATCTTGGATGATCTTCAGGATATTCGGGATGCTGATCAAAATAATACAGATAAGCATTGTGTTCTCCCATTTTAGTCTGCATGTGTGCCCATGCCCATGTTTGCCACCCGAAAGCAGCATCACGATAAAGGTCGCGAGCGGTTTTAGGTACCGAATTTTCAGTTACCGGATATGCTTCGATTAAAGCATCAGCAAATTTGCCGTAACGTTCTTTTACCTCTGCAATATATTCCTTAGGATCATTTGTTCTGGAGAAACTTGCACCTTCGTCAGAGTTGTAACCGATCAAAACAGGTGTATCGTTAAAATTTCCGGCTGCGTACATTTTGTACTGATCATCCGGAATAACATAACCGTCAACAATTGGCCAGCCGCTACCCATTCCCATTCCACCAGGAAGATCTTCGGCAGGAATAGCTCTCAATTCTTCAATGGATGAAACTCCGGCACTTTCCATGTACGCAATGCCATCAACTTCAGCATCTTTTAATAATTTCATATTCTCTCCAGGATATGTAGTGGTTTTACGATGTGGCCCGAATGAACCTCCACTTTGCGAAATTGCACCATCAATTAGTCCGTTTGCAAGTGGTGAAGCACTTAACATACTCACGGCGATTCCTCCTGCCGATTCACCAAAGATTGTTACTCTGTCAGGATCGCCACCAAAAGCAGCAATATTTTTCTGAATCCATTCCAATCCGGCAATTTGATCCAGTAGTCCGTAGTTTCCTGAAACACCATTAGGGCTTTCAGCACTTAGATCAGGATGTGCCAAAAAGCCAATTTGGTTAACCCGATAGGCGATGCTTGCCACAATAACCCCTTTTTTTGCAAGGTTGGCACCATCGGTTAATGGGTCAGCAGTGTTTCCACCTCCAAATCCGCCACCGTAAATCCATACAAGAACGGGGAGTTTCTCATCGGCAGACTGAGTAGGAGTCCAGATGTTCAGGTAAAGGCAGTCTTCACTTTTCCCGGCGGGTGGATTCCCATTTTGGTATGCTGCCGGGGCAAATTCGGTCGTCATTTTAACTCCGTCCCATTTTTCGGCAGGTTGTGGTGCTTTCCAGCGCAAATCTCCAACAGGTGGAGCAGCAAATGGTATTCCTTTAAATACTCGAAGTCCGTCTTCAATTGTACCTTGTACAATTCCTTGTTCTACTTTAACCTGCTCAGGTGGGAGCGTGGGAGTTGAACAGGCATTTAAAAGTAATCCGATTGCAACCGCAATCAGGTTGATTGTTCTTTTCATATTAGTTGTTATATGGTTAATGAAATTTTATTCATGTTAGCTGAAAATTACACAATTTATGTTATGGTTTTCATGAATTCATTGCAAAAGGCACAAGTTTTAAATAAATAGACTGATTATCGAAAGTCATAACACTTCAATGACAGGTTGTATGGTTTAAATCGGAATAAAAATATTTAGAAATTAATTCATATCAAAAAGATATATCCAGATTTCTTATCATTTTTGCATGAAAGATAGAGCTGTCACATGAATGAAAAGTTGTTTTACGCATACTTAAATCTTGCTTAGACATTTGATTGCGGATTTAAAAAAACAATTGTTTAGTTAAACCGTTTGAGTTGTTAAACCAAAGATTCTACGAATGAATGCTTACCTGTTTTTAATTGGCCTCTGTATCATTATTATTGTTTCGTTTTTCACAAATATGTTGGCGCGAAAAACCAATATCCCAAGCGTGCTAATTCTTATACTCTTAGGTGTTGGACTGCAGCAACTAATGATTTATTTTGATATGGAACCCAATTATTTCAGATCTTTGGAGATACTTGGAATTGTTGGATTGATTATGATTGTATTGGAGGCAGCGCTCGATTTGGAATTGAAAAAAGAAAATTGGCCAACGATATGGAAATCCTTTACAATAGCTTCAATGTCATTAGGTTTTACTTCTGTTTCAATTGCACTTTTTATTCCGGTCTTTATTCCGGGAATCGATTTTCTACGCGCGTTGGTTTATGCACTTCCTTTGTCGATAATGAGTAGTGCCATTATTATTCCCAGTGTTGCAAATCTTTCCGGATACAAAAAAGAATTTTTGATATATGAGAGTACTTTCTCCGATATACTTGGCATAATGGTGTTTTATATGATTATCGAAAATCTTGATGTAGAAGGGATGCGTCAGTTGAGTTTTGCCATTAGCAGCAATATTCTTCTGACATTGCTAACCTCAGTACTTTTATGTTATGCTTTGTTGTATATTATACAAAATATTAAAGGCGATGCAAAGTTCTTTTTGTTCCTGGCTGTACTGGTATTGTTGTATGCGGTTGGAAAATTGTTTCATTTGTCATCGCTCATTATTATTCTGATGTTTGGATTGTTACTCCGGAATTATAAGATTTTACTTTTTGGACAATTACGCAAATGGCTGGATGACGGCAGGATTGATGGTCTTTTTGATCAGTTTAAGATGATTACAAAAGAAACTTCATTTTTAGTACGTACCTTCTTCTTTGTTGTGTTTGGGATGACACTGCCGCTGTCAACCCTATTTGAGCGGAATGTTTGGCTGATAAGTATAATATTTCTGATAATAACTTATGTTATAAAGTTCGGATTATATTTTATTATTGAACGCAAAGAAATATTATCCAGGTCTTTTATTGCCCCTAAAGGTTTGATAACTGTACTCCTGTTTTTTGCTATTCCTGATTCTCTTCGTGAAGAAAATTTTGAAGCAGCAGTACTGTTTGTAGTAATTATTGTTACCAATATAATAATGGGGTGGGTATTGATTGCTTCCGGCAAAAGTTCTTCGGAAATAACGGAAACGGGAGTCACGGGGAAGGAATCTTCAGGGAATGGAAACGTTCAGGAGGATTAAATCAGTGAGACTCTGATTTCAGGAACATCGTGAGATGAAATTATAAAGCCGGACTGATCCTGAACACGGCCGAGGAATCTTTTGGTTTATATTCCCATTTCCTGGCAACTATTAAACGAATGATTTCTGATTAATACCACATTTGCTTTGGCTGTGGTAGTTCACTTTTACGAAGAGGTGTAAGCACATAAAAAAAGGCAATTTTCCTATTATTTGGTATTGACTAGCACATAGCGGTCGTACAATAAATCGATTGAGCTGGTTTCTCCAATCACGGTTAAGATGTCGTTCTCTTTTAGTAATGTCTTTCCTCCCGGAGCAAATATATCTGTTCCCCTTTCAATAAAAACCACCAGTACATCGGGTGGTAATGTAATATCCATTAATTGTTTGCAGATAAATGTTCGGCTGGCATTTTCACGACTGAATTTAAACGAAACGTATTGTTTGTCGTGGAGCAGGTATTCAATTACTTTTTGATCTGTACTGTAAATCTTCAGCCTAATTTGGACACGTTGGTATAAAAGTTAAGAGATAGATTTCTTAATTTAATAACCACTAAAAAGTTCAAAAATGGCAGTAAAAAAACAGAGTGCTGAATCGAAAGTAAAAGAGATAAGAAGGCAC
>DASQBW010000144.1:0-2778 GCA_035635015.1 Draconibacterium sp.
GAGTAGGACTGTGGCGTTTGGGTAAAATGGATAGTAATCTGATACTTTTTTCCTTTCTGGTTTTGTCAATTTTCGATGCCTTTAGCCAGATTTCCGGTCAGTTGTGGGGGAAGATTAAAATTGCACCTAAGATTAGTCCAAACAAAACGGTTGGCGGAACTGTTGGCGGAGCTTTGTTTGCACTTGCAAGTGGGTTTTATCTTAACGGATTATACTATAACAAGTGGTATATAATTGCCGGATTAACATTGGGAATAATTTTGTTCGCATTTTTGGGAGATATTGCAGCATCGTATTATAAAAGAAGGTTTGGTGTTAAAGATTACAGTAATTTAATACCCGGACACGGAGGTTTTCTTGATCGGTTTGATAGTTTGATTGCCGGAGGAGCATGGGTTACATTTTTTATTCACTTCTTTGGTTAAGTACTACGCATTTGAAGGGAGGATTACGACAGTTCAATCAGTAAAGAAGGGCAAGAAACCGAGTTAACAATAACTTTGTTGTTTGAAAGAAGAGACATAAGAGAACGGGCTTAGGGCCCATGGCAAAAACGACTTTATGGGAAACACGATAACATTATCAGTAGTATATTTTATTGCTATTATACTGTTGCTGGCATTTAATGAATTGAATTACAGGAGGCTGAAAGTAAAGGGAGAATTTACCAGAAAATTTGCTCACTTTACTGCTACAATCGCCGTTGTACCTTTCCCATACATATTTTCAAGCCACTGGTATGTTTTTGTTTTGGCGCTCATATTCTTTGCTGCCTTATTTGTTACGCAGTATAGCAAACAATTGAACTCCATTCACGACATTGAACGGAAATCGATTGGAAGTTACCTTTTGCCCGCATCCATTTACCTCACTTTTTTAATGTCGGATTTACTCGATAGTAAATTTATTTTTATACTACCTATGCTGATTCTGGGGATTAGCGATCCGATGGCAGCAATTGTGGGAATAAGCTTTAAAACAAACAATCATAAAATAAAAATATTGGGCATCGATACCGGGAAATCATTTTTTGGTTCAGGTGCGTTTTTAATGACCAGCTTTGTTATTAGCCTGATAGCATTATATTTTAATCGGGGTGTCTTCGATTTGAAAACCTTTTATATCGGTTTGGCTGTGGCGGTTGTAAGTACTATCGCTGAGTTATTTAGTTGGCGTGGTTCAGACAATTTAACCATTCCGCTTGGTGCTGCGTTTACACTTTTACTTTTGATGTAAATATGTAAAATATGGTACAAGGTTGGTATTTCTGATAAAAAAGAAGTAATTTGTATATAACAAAGCAAAGAGAGAGGAAAACTGAAGTAGCTAAGAAGAGACATTTTGAGGTCTCTGAATCAAATATTATGTCATGAAAAAAATTGTTATTAATGGAGCAAACGGTTATGTTGCTTCAAATTTTATAAACGAATTATTGTTAGAGGAGTACAAGGTGGTTGCACTCGTTCGCAGTAATAAAAAATTAACTGCTGAAGAACGGGTTAAAGCTGCCTTAGTTGGAATGAATGATGGAAAGGAAGTTGATTTTACTAATCTTGAAGTACACGATTATTCGTTATTTGAAGCAAATTTTGCATTACCCGAAAGTGAGCTCATAGAAATATTTGGTGGAAATATCGATTATTTTCATTTTGCGGCAAGTTTAAAATTCGACATAAAATCAAAAGAAGAAATATTTGGAACAAATCTACAAGGAGTAACCAATTCTGTTAATACATTTCAGAAATACGCAGCTAAAGAATCACGTTTCTTTTTTGTAAGTACAGCTTACTCATGCGGTCGTATTGAGGAACCATTTAAAGAAAAGTTTTATGAAAATGCTGAGATTGATGCGTTCAGAAATTATTACGAACAATCAAAGCGTTATGCCGAAAATGTAATAAAAGATTACATGGATAACAAAGGATTGAATGCATGTATTTTGCGTTTGTCACAAGTGGTAGGTAATAATAAAACCGGCGTCACAAAAACCGATTATGGAATTTTTGACTTTTCAAAAAGAGTACAAAGCCTTGCAAAAAAATATCCAGAAAGTGTTATTCGCTTAAAAGTTGATCCGAATTCAACACAAAACCTTATTCCAATTGATACCGTTGTAACCTATCTGATGAGCGCTGTAAGGGCAAAGCAAGTACCGGTAATTCTAAATATGATTGCCAAAAACTCGGTTAAAAACGAAAATATTCTGGAAAGCATTAGTAGTTTAATGCCTATTAAGCTCGTTCCTGATATGACATTGGAAAAGGAACAAATGAATTCGCTTGAACGAATTATGGCAATCGGCATGTCGTTTACAGGTGCATACATCGATACCAATATTTCGTTCGATACCACTAATCTCGATTCGATTGTTGAAGAGGAAGTGAGCGAGGTAACTGCCGAGTCGGTACATCGTATGCTTACCTATTTCCTGAATGGTGAAGCTGACGAGCAGGTGAATGAAATAAAAGCTGCGGTATAAATCATTTTAATTTTTCAAACTAAATTTTAGGTTTACACCAATTAAGTTTAAACGAGGATTATGAAGAAAATTTTTGTACGTGGCGAGAATATCGTAAATCTGCCAAATGCGATTAGTTTATACCGTTTATTAGCATTTCCAGTAATTTTTTATGCGGCTCTTGTGGGTAACGAATCGTTGTTTGTTTGGTTGCTTTGTATTAGTTTGGTAAGCGATGTTGCCGACGGAAATCTGGCCCGTTACCTAAAACAGCAGACACATTTTGGAGCAGCACTTGATAATCTGGCCGACATTTGTAC
>DASQBW010000145.1:0-2661 GCA_035635015.1 Draconibacterium sp.
AAAACCATAATTTTCTTTTAGATCGAGCAATGTTACTTCCGGAAAATTAGCTTTTAGAAATTCAAGCGAATTGTCGGTTGATCCGTTGTCGGCAACAATTACCTCAATGTTTTCGCCTTTAGAGTGTTCAATTACGGATGGGAGATAATCGGGGAAAAGTTTGACCCCGTTCCAGTTTAAAATTACAATGGCAATTTTTTTGTTTTTGCTCATAAATCAGCTCAAAAGTAGTTTTGCGATCAGCAAAGAAAGGTTTTCTTTTTCAAGATTTTCAAGAATCTCGCCAATTTTTTCCGCTTTCTCTTTGTCGTCAGATTTTACCAAAGCATCAATTTCTTTTACCTGCTTTCCGGTTAACTCGTCCTGCAGTAATTCTTTTAATTTTTGTTTTTCTTCCTCTTTCTCGGGTAATCCAAGTGTTTCCAACTCAACGATAGTGGCCTCCAGTATTTCGCTGGCACGCATTTTTACCGGATCTTTGTCTTTTGTTTTTCCGGCAGCAGCTGTGTCGCGCAGGCTCCAGCTCGAGTAATCGTAGTGCAGGTCTTGTATTAACTTGATTTTTGAGTTGTCTTTCCCAAAAATACGTTCGAGATAAATCAGGGTTTGTGTTTTCCAGGCATCAAGATCGAATTTTTTATCGTCTAATTTTGCCAGTTGCTCCCGGAGTATTGTAATTTGTTTTTCTGCCATGGTGATTTGTTTGTTGCAATTTACAAAAAATCATGGCGGTGTTTTCTAATGAAGCGAGAAATCTGTTGAACAATAGCTCTGTAAGCTGACGGTATACTCCATGCTTACTCGTAGAAATGACAAGTGCGTTTATTTCTTGCCCAAATATTTGTTTACAATTCCATAGAATTCAGGGAAATAGGCGTTGCTGGCCGAAACAATTTCGCCGCCAAACAGCCAATTCTTTCCACCGTTAAAATCAGTGGTTTTTCCGCCTGCCTGCTGTAAAATAAATACACCCGCAGCAACATCCCAGGCATGAAGCGCATGTTCGTAAAAGGCATCGAAACGACCAGAAGCTACATAACAGAGATCGACAGCTGCTGATCCGAACCGACGAATTCCACGGGTTGATTGCATCAGGTGTTTCATGGCTTCAATATATTCATTAACTTTCTCAAAGGCGTAATATGGGAATCCGGTTGCAATTAATGTATCTTCCGATTTTGAACGGCTTGCAGCTGTAATAATCTCATCATTGCAATATGCCGGTCCGCCTTTCCAGGCATAGTACATTTCATCAGCACCAACTTCATAAACTACTCCTAATACCAATTCATCTCCATTGGCAAGGGCAATACTTACCGAGTGAGGTGCCAGGCCATGAAGGTAGTTTGTTGTTCCATCCAGCGGATCGACAAACCATGTATATTTTTCGTTATTTGATTCTGCCGTCCCTTCTTCGGCAACAAAACCGGCTTCGGGCACTAATTTTCGGAGTGCATCTACAATCTGTTTCTCAGCTGTTTTGTCCACGTAGGTAACAAGGCTGGCTACACTTTTTATTTCTATGTTTTTCTCCGAAAGCTTTTTCTGCTCGCTACGAATAAAATTTCCTGTACTGTGTGCTATATTTTGTACCTGGAAACAAAGCTCTTTATAATCCATGTTCTGAGTTTTTGTGCAAAATTACTGAAAAAATCAGGCATTGAAAGAAACACCAACATTTCCGTTTGGAAGAATTGATTTTAATTTTACGCTTCTCAGCTGGTTCACAAGTTCTTCTTGATAGGGAAGCTCAACCTTGATGTAATTTTCTGTAAAGCCTGCCATCATTTCATGATTTTTTTGTGCCTCGAAAAGAACAGTTTGTTGACTGCCAATATGTTTTTCGTAAAATGCGCGTAACTTTTTCTCCGAAAGATTGATGTATTTCTGTGTGCGGTTTTTGCGTTCTTCCACATCAACTTTCCACGGAATTTTCAGTGCCTGTGTTCCGCTTCTTTCCGAGTAGGTAAAAGCGTGTAACTGGGAAATTTCCAGGCTGTTTATAAAATCGAATGACTCTTGAAAGTATTGCTCCGTTTCACCATTGGTACCTGCAATTATATCAACCCCGATAAATGCATGCGGAACCGTTTCCCGGATTTTGTGCACGCGCCTGGCAAATAATTCGGTAGAATATTTTCGTTTCATTAACGACAGTATTTCATCCGACCCCGACTGCAATGGAATATGAAAATGCGGCATTAAAACTTTTGAATGGGCTACTAACTCAATAATATCATCTTTTAAAAGGTTTGGTTCGATCGAGCCTAAACGCAGGCGCTCCAGGCCTTCTACTTTTTCCAGTGCCAATAACAAATCAAGGAAATTCTCATTGGTTGATTTTCCAAAATCGCCAATGTTTACACCTGTTAAAATGATTTCTTTGTACCCTTTCTGAACCGACTTTTGAGCTTCTTTAACGGTATTGGCAACATTGTCGTTTCTGCTTCGTCCGCGGGCGTAAGGAATGGTACAAAATGAACAGTAATAATCGCAACCATCCTGCACTTTCAGGAAACTACGTGTGCGGTCGCCCCACGAAAAAGCTTTGTGGTAATTTTTAATATCGACTAATCGAGTTGTTTTGATCTCGGTGGTTTTGCGTTTTTGCAAATCGCCCAGGTAGTGCGGAATATGAAACTTTTCCTGCGTTCCCAACAT
>DASQBW010000146.1:0-4032 GCA_035635015.1 Draconibacterium sp.
AGACGATACCATCGCCTTGCGCGATGAAATCACTCCGGATGCGAGAATTGCCGTACTTTCAAATGCAACTATGATTCACCGTAAACCGGTTTTTGAGGCTTTACTGAAAATAAAAGATAACATTCAGAAACTGGATTCGGCATTTGAAGAAACGGTAAAACTGCTCGACTGCCCCAAAGGAAATTTTAACCTTTCGAAGACCATCGAACAATTGGTTGCTTTTAACGGAAAAGTAACCATTCAAACCATGTTTGTTCGTGGAAGTTACAAAGGAAAAACCATTGACAATACTACTGAAGAAGAGATTGGGGCCTGGATTGACTTGCTGAAAAGAATAAAGCCTTTACAGGTAATGATTTATACCATTGCGCGCGATACACCAATCGATACATTGGAAAAAATTTCGATGGATGAGCTGAATGCCATAGCAGAAAGAGTGCGTGAAGCCGGTTTTGATGTGCAGGTGGCGGGTTAATTTGCAAAGATTGCTTCAGTCTTTAATAAAGGCTTCGCAATTGACAACTCCGGTATTTAAAAAGAGGGAGCTTGGGCGGTTTGCCGCCCAAGCTCCCTCTTGCCATAATAATGAATGTCATTGCGAATGCAACGTAGTGAAATGAAGCAATCTTGTATTTTCCGAATTACTTAAAAGCACAAATTTTATCTCAACATTACAAAGTAGTCCGGTACCACTCCGAGCTGCGACCCAGCATTCTTATGCCGGCAACAAAACCTTTAAGTTTCAGCACATCATCGCTTTCAAGCCAGCTGTAGCAATCGTATGTTTTTCCCGATTTCGGGTCGTAGATAGTCCCGTTTTTCCACTCTTCATTTTTCGCGTCATACTCAAAGCCATCCAATATTTGTATGCCTACCACCGAGCGGTTGCGTAAAGCCGGATCCGGATTTTCATCGTCCTTAGGCGGCGCACCGTTTTCATATTTCTCAGGAATCATATACACAATGGTTCCAATGTATTTACCGTCTTTTTTCTCAACTTCAATTTTAGTGGTTTTTTCATCGTTCCACCAAACACCAACAATTTTATCGGCCTCCTGCGCTTTACCTGCCAAAGCATAAACTCCAAGGAGAAAAAGAATTACAAGCTTCTTCATAATGTCTGATTTTGGATTTATTTTCAGGATTTAATATAGAAAATAAAGTAAGTAATTCATTGACTTTGCTGAATTTAAGAGAATTCGTCTTTTCGGATAAACTAATTCATCTTTTTGAGTGTTTTACAATAAATAAACACTGGAAATGAGCAAAAAATCACCAGCACCAATTTATGTTGTATCAGGAGGAACGGGTATTGCCGGAAATAACCTGGTGCAAGCCATATTGATTCAATACCCTGAAAACAAAATTCCGGTTGAGATTATTGGCAGGGTGAACAGTGAAGACGAGGTTTTCGATATTATTATGAAAGCCAAAGCCGACAATGGATTAATCGCTCATACCATGGTTAATCCTGAATTGCGTACTAAGATCAATGAGCTGGGAGAGGAATTTAAAGTCAATGTAATTGATTTGATGGGCGAGTTAGCCAATTATTTAGATGATACACTTGACGTGGAACCTATGGTACACCCCGGCTTGTACCGCGAGATCAATCATCAGTATTTCGATCGCATCGATTCTATAGAATTTACTTTGTCGCAAGACGACGGTATGAGTCCGCAACGCCTGCGTAACGCCGAGATTGTTTTAACCGGAGTTTCACGTGCCGGCAAAACTCCACTTAGCGTGTACCTGGCCATGTACGGATGGAAAGTGGCGAATGTACCATTGGTGCCGGGCGTAAAACCCCCTGATGAACTTTTCCAGATTGATCCGAACCGTGTATTTGGTTTGCATATTGGAGCCACTCAGTTAATCGCACACCGCCAAAAGCGCATTGCCAGCTGGGAGAATCACCGCAGCGATTCCTATGTCGATCAGCGTTCGGTTCGGGAAGAAATCAGAAAAGCCATGTTTATTTTCGACCGGGGAGGTTTCACAGTTATCAACGTGTCAAACAAACCCATTGAGAGTACTGCCAACGAAATTCTGGCTTTTATGTCGAAACGGTTTTCATACCGCGGACGAAAGTTGGAATCTCCCTATCGTGGAATAGATGGGCCGACACAGGGATAAAACACCGGACTACAGCGATCCCACCGCTGGTTCCGATTTGAAATTAAAACCTTTTTGTTACCAATAAAAAACACAATCACAATTTATTAGCCTTGCAGAAAGGGGCACGATTTACAAAATCGCGCTTGCGGGTATACAATCTCAGGCCAGCAGGGAAGATCTTACATTTCTATGCATCAGGAATATTGGGTTCTACCAGGCGCTTTAACTTATCTAAAGATTCTTGCCATCCTAAATAGCACAGCTCTGTAGGTATTAATTCCGGTATTCCTTCTTGTGTAGCAACAAGCTCTGTACCACACGATACCTGTTTTAATTGAATGGTTGTAATCATTTGTCCCGGCAAATTAGGGTCGTCAAATTCATCGGAATATCTAATTAATTCATTGGGTATGATTTCCAAATATTTACCTCCGAACGAATGACTGCTGCCAGTCGTGAAATTAGTAAATGACATTTTGTATTCTCCTCCAACCTTAAACTCCATACTATTTACGCTACAAACAAAACCATATGGAGGAAGCCACGATGCCATTGCTTCCGCATCGGTAAATGCTTTAAATATTTTTTCGGGACCGGCTGTAAAAACCCGATGTAATTTTACAAAGTTATCTGCCATTTTATTAAGTTTTATGCAATCATACTTACCTAAAAACTAACAACAAGTCTATTATTAAAAGGTTGCAGCTTTGTTCCGATTCCGCCTGCTGGTTCCAATTTGAAATTAAAACCTTTTTGTTCCCAGCAAAAAACCTTGTATTAACTTTTTTCAGGCTGAGGCGAATCAACGGCATCCAGATTTTCAAGCATTTCAAGGAATTTCGATTTCCCAATCTTTCCAACAGCGTAATCGAGTACCTTTCCCTGGGGATCAGTAAAAATTGTTATGGGTGTACCACCAATATTATATTGCTTTACGAGTTCTTCTGCCTTGGGGTCATCAACATCAATCATTACAGGTATAAGCTGCGAATTGATGGCTTTCATGACTTCCTTATCTGCAAAAACTTCACGCTTCATAATTCGACATGGCACACACCACTCCCCGGTGAAAAACAACAGCATATTTTTGCCGGAATCGTTGGCAAGTTCCCGGGCCGAGACCGCATTGTCGGCCCACACCACATCATTGGAAGGCACATAAAATGAATACCAGGCATAAGCAAGAGAGACCACAAGGAAAGTGAGCCAAAACCATCGCCAAAATGGATGAGACTTAGTTTTTATAACCTTTGGGGAGTTCGATGAATTAGTACGAGGATGAGCTGTTTTTTTCATAGAGCTTATTAATTTTAACTGTTTGCATGTTTTGTTCCGCATTGAACACTGGCTTTATGGGATATGTTAGTAACAGTGCAACTAACATTCTATTATCTTCCAATATTGCAAGTGACTATTTCATAGTACTTTGGTGTCAAATCTACGACTGTTTCGTTTATTATAATTTGGAAGAGAAATTTTCAATGTATCGGGCATTTTGTTGTTTAGTACAATAAATGTAAGCAAAACTTATGTAAATAGTTGTTGGCAGGGTAAAAAAAGGTATCTGCTGTTGGCGGTAAACTTTCCGCTGCAGGAAATGAGGTGTATTCCCATTACAAAAAGTATTTCTCTGGCGGAATATTTTTCCCAACCAAACCGCAAGTAAACCATACTTTATGTGTCAAAATGTTTAACAGCCCATAAATAGTTATTGACTATGGCTCATAAAAAATTAATGAGTTAATTGTTGAACAAAGTGTTAAACTCTTTGTAACTTATTGCGAAATAACACGATTGTAAATACAAAGAAACCATGATCAGATTAACAAAATTCAGTTTAGTTTTCCTGTTATTTCTAACCGGCAGCGTGTATGGGCAGAATGAATTGTTAACCATAACGCAAGCTGTTGAACG
>DASQBW010000147.1:0-4730 GCA_035635015.1 Draconibacterium sp.
GAATTATTGGATGAAATGGCTACCGATGACGATGTTTATCGTGTAACTGCCAAGTGGGGATTGTTACGTGGGGTCGATCGCGAAATTGAAACCATAGCACGATCAGGAGAATCAGTATTCACCCGCGATGATATTAGTGACGAGGCCGCGTACGATGTGGCAAAAGCGATTGATGAACACCGTGGCGATTTAATATGGTACATCCGTCCATATTCGTATGATAGCCGCACAGTGTGGAAGAATTCAAATGTTCCTTTACACCCAGGTGCCGAAAAGTATTACCGGGAAGTTGGATACATTTCTGAGGAGCAATAGAAACAAAAAATTTTTAATCTGATATTCAGATTTTGAAATATCCAATACAAACAGGGCTGCTTACATTGTAGGCGGCCCTGTCAATATTTGTCTGTTATTTCAACTACCTTTTTTTTTGCAGTTTCCGGACTGTTTGCAGCGAGGTACTATAGTTTTATTGAACATTTTACCACACAGCATTTACTGTTCTGTGCCGGCAATATAGATTCCATCTTCTGTTCCAATCCATATTTCGCTGCTGTTGGGTTGTGCAAATGTCATAACATTCCCTACAAGTTGGTTTTGGCTAAAACTCCAGTTTTTCCCGTTATACACACCATATGTTTTGTCAGATAATCCGATCCACACATTATCTTCGAAATCGATATAAATATGTCCATGTGGTAAGGGACACGTATTTGGGTATTCATATTCGCATGGAACGGTAACATTAATGGAATCGAATTGAATTCCGTTGTACTCAAGCAGGAATAATACAGGATTTGGGATTTCCCATTCTACTAGTTTGTAATTTGGAGCGCTGTACAGTTCATTTTTACTGTTAAAACAAAGTTCACCATTCTCAAAAATGATAGGAAAACCAATGTCTTCCTCGTCATAAATCATCCAGTTATCACCTGAGATTTTTGTAAAATAATAACCATGATCTTCTACCAGTAGCCATAAATCTTTATTTTTATCAAATACCACACTTGTAATATGATTACCCGGCAAGTCAGAATTTTCCGGTGTGTAAACGGCCCAGTTGGTTCCATCGTACTTCACCAGCCCTCCTTTATTTGCCCTGCTTGAGGAAAACCAGACAACATCGTTATCATCAATGGCTATCGACCAGATCACGTCTTCAGGGATGGGTGAATTTGACGTATCGAAACGTGTAAATGTTTCGCCATCGTATTTTATAAGGCCGTCGCTGCACCCTATCCATAGGTTTCCTTTACTGTCGGTTTGAATATCCCATATTTCACCTGAAATGGGAGAATTATTGGAATTAAATATTTCGATAATGCCGGATTTATATTTAATCACATCTTCAAAAAAAGTGTTAATCCATGTTACTCCGTTTTGGTCAAAAATAATATCTTCCACAAAATAACCTTCCAGGATATGAGTGTGCGGTTCATTAATTTGGTAATACGGATCTTTAATGGGTTTAGCCGGTTCTTTTTGACATGCAACCAGGAAGACCAGTAGGATTAGAATAAGGAATGTGTATTTCATGGTGTATAAATTTAATCAGTTTAAAATTGTTTTTTTATTAAATAAGAGGTTGTCCAAAAAGGGAAATGATATAAATTTGTACTTTCAATTTATAACTTCTTACTCCTTTACCCCTCCAAACCTCCCCTAAAAGGGAGGCCTAAAGTCCCCTTCAGGGGATTTAGGGGTGAAAAGCCTGGTGTTCCTTATAAATTGCAAGTTCATTCCTTTTAAAAAATACTTTTTGGACTGCCTCTTGTTTTTATTTCAAAAGAAACATTCTCATTTTTTAATAAAACTTCCGGTGATTCTTTTATTCTTCATCTGTAATGTAACATAATAGATTCCCTCTTTAAGTGCTGAAATATCTATTGTTTTTTCCTTTTCCAATTTCGATAATGTGGTTGCCATCATTTTAATGCTTTGTGAATTATGGATATTTACAATAGCTTCGTCCGAAGGTTCTTCGTTCAACTCAATTTTCAGCAGATCGGTTGCCGGATTGGGTGAAAGAGACATCATATAGCAATCGGGAGTTTCAAATCCCTGGCCGGTAAAAGTTCCATACGTACATTCATTCTCAGCACGAACCGAAACATATAAATAGCCACCGGGACCAGACGTCTGCACAGTAATCATATTACTTCCCTGGCCGGACGAAATAGTTCCGTCGCCCTGCACATACCAGGTGTAAGTTTGTCCGGATACGTTGGTAACCCAGTACTGGACATAATAATATGGACAATTCGTATATTCGTATATTGTTCCCGGGGGTGTAGGTTCATCACATGGGGGTTCAGGTTCGGGCACCACAGCAGTAACATACTTTTTCTTGCAAGAAAAAGTAGCACCATGGTAGGTAAAATTTGCCTTTATCCATGCGGTGCCACTCCCGATTGCTTTGACAGTACAGGTCGTCTGAGTACTGGAACCCACAATTTCTAAACTGTCGCTGACTTCCCATTCATCAATTGTAACTCCGTTTATCAAGTTATGTAGCTGAAAAGTTGTCCCTGATGTATCAATTGTAGTCGAACCGGTAATGTAAGGGCTTGATATATAAAATTCATAATTAGTGCCAAAGGACAGGGGGACATCGGTAAGAGTATGTACATAGACCTTGCCGAAGAGATTCCATTTAGACACTAACTCACCCTCTATTACCATTGCGGAATGGCTATCACCATATTTAACTATTTCAGCATAATTCAAATCTTGGGGTTGGAGTGGGACTTCGACATAACTACCGTCTGTCACGTACAATTCTGCTGAAGAGTTATCCATACTCGCATCAGGTAGAGTACTACCTGACCCTCTCCATCCCCATGCAAATGCGTGGCAATTATAATGACAATCTTCTTGTGACCATTCTTCGATATCATGATCCTCTTCCCATGATGTCATAGTTTGATAGTCTGCTTGACTGATAGAACAACCGTCATGACAGCTTCCATAAATGCTTGTTCCCCTTGGTGTTACCCAAGAATCACAAGAACTGGAAGTGGATTTTAAATTACCGGTAAGATTGCCGGGGTAAGAATTGATAAATTCATTAATTAAATCCATTGTTTCCCGGTCAGACAACTCAGAAGAATCGATTAACATTTTAAAACCATCATTTTCGGCATATTCCGGGTTATCTAAAGCTTGCAGTACCCTTACCATCAATAATACAGTACTGAATTTTTTGTAAGACGAATTTTGATTTTCCTGCTGCAGGAAATTAAATCTTTCCTTTGCCATTAAAAACAACTCGTTCCTGTCTTTTTGTGAAAGCGTTGCAATCAGCTCATCCTGGGCCAGTATGTAATCCATCCAAATAACTCTTATTAAAGAGTATTTGCTGTCTATACCAGGATTCTGAAGGTTAAACCCACTTATGTCGGCTGATTCGTAAATATTCATCAGGCATTTTCCTGCGTCTTTTCTTTTTGCCAGCTCGGTCAATCCATTGAAATTCTTCTTCACAATTTCAAAACCTGTCAGTTGGTTTTCAATAGCAAAAATATCGGAAAAAAGAGGATAGTTCAGGCAGGTAACAACCAAAGCCTCAGTGCTCATTTTGCTTAGAACATCGGAAGGAATTTGCAATACATCGGTTTTTTCCTGTAACCCATTTAACTCGGCCCATTGTTGGTCGCCGGGTTTAACAGGATAGTCATAAGGTTCGGTAATTTGTTGGGAGAAAGCGATTGTTGCTATGAAACAAAAGCAAATTAATAGGTTTGATTTCATGATTAGTTAATTAAAGGTTTAACAATTAAAAAGTAAATAGAAGTATTTAACAAGAAAATGGCGTTTGCTAAATATTATGGCTTAGTTTCATATAATGAGTTAGTTTGTTCGGTATCGATTTTGTTTAAAGTTAAACTTTATTATCAGCGAATGCAAATTTATTTAGCCCGAATCTATAAATAAGTGCTTGTTTATTGGGTATCTACAAGGGTGTGGAATGGTATTTACATTCCTGTTTTGATGAAATTATTCAAAGAGTAAAGGAAGTTACAAACGGCGGTATAAACCGGAAAGAGTGATGAATATATTCTGTTTTAAAGAAACTGGAAAACAGTGGCATGGTAAAATCGTACTGGAATATGCAGGAAAACCAACAACCCGGAAAATATTACACCATTTTAGCTGACGGTAAAAAGCAGCTTGAAAAAAGTATTAAGGAATGGAAACTGATGTTATCGGTATTTGAAGAACTGGGAAGTTTAGATGAATGAATTGTTGTTGTTTTTGATGAGTTCACCAAGACTGTAAATCTCAGTTTTACCATGTTTGGATCGCCATTCCTAAAAATAAATTTCTACATTTACTAAACATCAAAGACTAATCCGTCATGACCAAAAAGTTGACTTTTATTGTTCTTGCATTCATACTCTGTATTGGCAATGCATCTGCACAAAACAATTTTCAAAGTAACAAACTAACAAAAGTATGGGAAACCGATGATGGATTATTCACTCCGGAGTCGGCCCACTACAACAAAAACGACAATACTATTTACGTATCAAATATTGCTGGTGATTATAAAGTCGACGGGAAGAAAGGATACATTTCAAAGTTAGATGCCAACGGTAAAATTCTAACACAAAAATGGCTTGAAGGCTTAAAAGCCCCGAAAGGAATATATACTTCTAAAACAAAACTTTATGTTACTGACATTGATTGTGTGCTCGAAATTGATTTGCGATCAGGTGAAGTTTTAAATG
>DASQBW010000148.1:0-3302 GCA_035635015.1 Draconibacterium sp.
AACCACCGGGGAAACGTCCTGCGGCTGAAAATTTTTCGCGGTAATCAACTGATACCGGCATAAAATCTACATCTTCTTTTGCTTCTTTTGCCGACACAACTGTTGCCAGCAACATGGTGTCACCCATTCGAACCACTACCGAACCATCGGCTTGTTTTGCCAATTTGCCGGTTTCAATGGTAATCGTCCTGCCGTCGGCAAGTTCGATTGTTTTAACTGTAGCGTTTACCATAATTTTTAATAAATAATTTTTGCGGCCTGTAAGTGGCCTTTGTTAATTACAATGGGTGGTGAGGTTTTGCAATTTACAAAAAAAGAAAGGCAATACCTATGCATTGCCTTTCAATATAATTTACTTACGTAAGTTCAACTCTTTGATAATCGCACGATAACGTTCGATATCTTTTTTGATGAGGTAATCGAGTAAGCTACGACGCTTACCTACTAATTTAATCAATGCACGACGAGTGCTGTGGTCTTTTTTGTTTTGTTTCAGGTGTTCTGTCAAGTGGTTAATTCTTAACGTGAACAATGCAATTTGACCTTCTGCACTACCTGTGTCCTGAGCTGATTGGCCATGCTTGGCGAAAAGCTCTTGTTTTTTTTCTGTTGATAAATACATTTTTAAAGAACTATTTGTTATACAATGTTTACGCCGCAACATCGCGTTCAATAGAAACGGCATAAAATTAATTGGCCGCAAAAATAGTTAAAAGATTTTGATTGACAAAGTGTTACTTCTTTATTCAGTGAAATGTAGTTAAAAGTTTCTGATCCAGACCAATGTCTGGTGCAATATTGATCTTTTTTACAATCCAAAAACAAAGTTAATAACTGACGTGAATATAAACGAAATGGAAGAATAGCTTGCATTCTATCGTTCAGGGAGCGTGCTATACACTATATGATGTTAATAAGTGAGGCTTTGTAAGTCAGGAATTTTGCTTTTCATTCTTTAAACTTGTAATACCCTTATTTTTTATCATTATACATATTTGAATGTGGGGGGTGGCTTGATGAGGCTACCCTTTTTTTGTCATCAATTGGCAGCATTCAATGCTACAAATTCTTCAGTCTACGAAAATCATTGAAAGCATTAAACTTTTACATTCAGTTGTGGTCATACAAAACGTAACAGCTTATTAATGAAACTAAGATACATTATTTCAAAAATAATTGATTGGCTAAAATCTCCACAGGTTTTTGGAAGCAAAAAGAAAATGATTCCGGGGAGATGGCAGTTGTTCGAGTATTATTTAGACTTGGACAAAGAGTTGTTGCATTTCGAAGAGCCATTTCTGAAAGAGAACAAGGTGTTGCTGGTATTCTCTTTTCTTGAAAACCACGAGCTAATCCTTGCCGGAAATCCCCCGGTGGAATTGCTAAAAAACTTTACTGAAGGGAAATGGAGTGTTGCCAGGAATTATATCACCTTTATCGAACCTAAAAACTTTCGAAACAATATTGAATTTCAATATGCTTTTGAAAAAGGGAATCTGAAGCTTTTGAAAAAAGATGCCATGGGGAATATCGAGTTTTTTGGATTCTTTAAACGGGTAAAAGCTGTTAACTAATATTTGTCTTATAAATATCTAATGCTGCAGGAAACGGTTGCAATGCCCGTTCAAAAATCCCGAGTGAATAGGCGATGGTCAGTCCGTAATTTGTAAGCGGTACTCCTGCTTGTCTGGCTTTCATAATCCGGCTTAACATTTCGCGGCGATTCCACATACATGCCCCGCAGTGTATAATTAATTTATAATCTGACAGATTAGGAGGAAAATCGTGTCCCCGGGTACTTTCAATTTCCAATTTGCCGCCAACGTATTGCGTGAGCCAGCGCGGAATTTTTACCGTACCAATATCTTCACCAATGGGGTGGTGCGAGCAGGCTTCGGCAATCAGCACTTTGTCGCCGGTTTTTAACTGGTCGATGGCCATTGCTCCGCGAACCATTTCAACAAGATCGCCCTGATAACGAGCAAATAAAATAGAAAACGATGTTAACGGAATTTCGGGAGGTGTGTCGGCTGCTACCTTTAAAAATGCTTGGGAGTCGGTAACAACGAGTTTAGGAGGCTTATTAAATCGCGATAATGCTTCGCGCAATTCGCGTTCTTTTACCACCGTACAAAATGCATCGTTATCGAGTAAATCACGGATACTTTGTACCTGTGGTAATATCAGTCTTCCTTTTGGAGCTTCTTTGTCGATTGGTATTACCAAAATGGCAGCTTCGCCAGCACCAACCAGGTCGGCCAAAATGCTTGGCCGGTTAATAAAATCAGCCGGGGCCGAATTCAGCAATAACTGTCGCAGTTCGAGCAGTCCTGTATTTTCTGTCGCCGAAGTTTGGATCAATTTTATCTTTTTACCGTCGAGTGCACCAATGAGTTCGAAATTTTCTTCATAAAGATCACTTTTATTGAATACTACAATAAATGGAATCTCCCTATCATTAAACTCATTTAATAATGTTTCCTCGTATTCGCCCCAATCATTAAAATTGGAGACAATTACGCCCAGATCAGTTCGGTCGAAAACGGCGAGTGTTTTGGCAATTCTTTTTTCTCCGAGTGCACCAATATCGTCGATTCCGGCTGTGTCGATAAAAAGTACTGGTCCTAATGGTAGCAGTTCCATCGGCTTTTCAACCGGATCGGTTGTAGTTCCGGCAACCTCCGATACGATTGAAACCTCTTGTTGGGTGAGTGCATTTAATATGCTCGATTTGCCTGTATTTCTGCGCCCAAAAATACCAATATGTAAACGAAACGATTTTGGTGCTTTCATGATTTTATTTTCAGCGATTGAAAGTACAAATTCAATCCTGCATGTGCAATTATTACCATTAAAAAAGGGTGCATGAGCACCCTTTGTAAACTATGTGAAGTCGATTGATTTTACTTACCTCCACAACAACTTTTTTCAGCAGTTGCGTCCTTTTTGCTCCCACAGGTTTGTCCCGACTTTTCACAACTCTTTTTTTGTGCATCGCTACAACCGGTACTTTCTTTTTCTGTTTTCTTTTTCTTTTCTTCCTTTTCTTTTGTAATAGCATGCTCAGGGTTAGTTGCCTCAACAACTGTTACATTCGATTTCTTTGATGGAATTACATTGGTTTTAGCAGTGGCAATTACAACACCGATGGTAGCCACCAGAGTTAGTGCAATGATAACTTTTTTCATTGGTAAATTTTTTGGTTTTAATTGTATAAGGCTTCAAATATATGCCATAAAACGAAATATTGAAGTTAATACGAGGTTAATGTGATAAACCACAAAAGCCACAACACTTTTAAA
>DASQBW010000149.1:0-3670 GCA_035635015.1 Draconibacterium sp.
GGCAAACGGAAAGATTTGATATCCCCTGTTTGTTTTAGTAATGCCGTTATTTGATTGTTCGGAAGATATGAATACGGATGATTTGATATCATTTTCTTCCATCAGAACCGAAACATTTACGCCCAGTGCCTTGGCAATCTTCACCAGTGTGGCAACCGAAGGTACCACTTTGTTGGTTTCTATTTTCGATACCATACTTTTTGACAATCCACAGGTATTTGCTATGTCCTGGATGGTTCGTTTCTGTAATTTTCTAAAATGTCGGATACGGGTTCCTATATAAAGAGACTTTGGCATAACTCTTATCGAATTACTCTATTATACTTGATTTTAATATTATTCAACCTTGTTGAATCGAAGATATGTCTTTTTTATGGGAAATACAATAAGCAACCATTTAAATCCTCTGTAAGATTGCTTTGGAAAATTATGGATTTCGTTTTATAAGAATGATGAAGAAATTAACAGTTCATACAAAATATAGCTAATTCTCTGACCAAAATAAGCTGCAACAACTAAGTTAAATTCGAAAACTGTTCGGACTAACGTAAGCGTAATTGTTCATAACCAAACAATAAAAAACTCCCAACAACATAATTGTAATCATTACAACATAATTGAAAGAGTTGAGACATAATTGCTATTTATTGCCTGTACTTTCAGGGTAACTTTGTTGAAGAATTTTATATCCAAACTCGCGAAAAAATTGCGCAGCTATTTTTTAACAATTAAAATAACAAGTTATGAAAACAATGTTAATGATCCTCGTTATGTTTGGACTAGCGTTAGCGGGGATGGCACAGGAAAGCGTGCCAGAAGAAATTGAAGAGGTCAATGTTATTCCGGCTCAATTTACAGGTGTTAAGTATGTTGAGAACAGCTCAGTTGCAGAGAATGAAGTTAACCTATTAAGTGAGTACCTAACTAGAAACATTATTTATCCCTCAGAAGCAAAAAAATGTAACATGCAGGGAGTTGAAATTGCCACATTTACTGTTGATGAAAAGGGAAATGTGGGAAACATCGAAATTGTGAACAGTGTTTGCCCGGAAATTGATGAGGAGTTTATCCGCGTTTTAAAAACAACAAGTGGTAAATGGAAACCGGCATTAAAAAACGAAACCAACGACATCTGTTACAAAGAAGTTTCCGTCGCGTTCTCATTAATGCAAGCCAATGAATCGACGGAAGAGTATTTTATGGAGAAAGCGACTAATAACTTTACACGTGGCAGTGAAAAATTATTTATCGACCACAAAATAAAAAAAGCGGAAAAATGCTTCAACAGAGGCTTAACTTATATGCCTTACGACGGCAGCTTACTATACTTGAGAGGACTATGCCGCTACGAAAGAGGTAACATTGAAGGAGCTAAAAAAGACTGGGAACGCTACACCGATATTACCGGAGATACAGTAGCACCAGAAGAGTTGGTTTTAGACAAAAAAGAATTTAAAGGCGTTGAAGCATTCGCCAACTTATACAACAATTAAATCAAGATTAAAAATCAGTTGCAGTCTCAAGCCAATGAAAAGAATGACACTGTTTCATTAATTCTGTAAATAAAAATACCGGCGATAAAACCGCCGGTATTTTTATTTACACAGTTTATCAGATAGTCACAGTTTACTTCAAGCAATAACATTCTCTGCACGGTTTCCCGCCGCATCTATGGCTGCAACAATAATTTGTTGATCTGTGCGCTCCATTTCAAACGAAAATGGTTTGCTCTTTAAAATTTGTGGTTTATGGTCCACTTTCCCTTGCAGGTTACCTTCAACTAAAATTTCGTAATGCGAAACCGGGTCGTCTCCGGCGATGGCGCTGTTCCATTTCAGCATTATTTTATTACCGTTATTTTCAACTTGTACATCTCGTGGTGCCGAAATTTCTGATCGTTCCACTCTAGTGAAATAATTTGTTTTTCCTTCTTTAATTTTGGCTGCTACATTTTCAATTTTTTTACGTTCTTCGGCGGTCATTCCATTGGGCTCGATTTGTGCAGCATAATAATTCTGAATCAACTGGCACTTCATCGGATCCTCATCAATATGGCCAATTCCAACGATTAAGGTATGCACGCCCGGCGTTGTTAAGCTGTATTCAATTAACGGACGACTTGGTAACGCAGCGGTTCCTACTTTACGGAAAACATCATCAGGCGTTCTCGACCACCGTAGCTCTTTATGGTACATTGCAGCATCGGCAAAAGCTTTCATTCCAATTATCCCCATACCTTTTGCTTCAGCTACAGGAATACAATTATGTTGCATACTTTGTTTTTGTTTATCATTGGCGTTAATGGCCACAAGCATTCCTTCAAGTATACCGTATTCATCCCGTTGTATCATATCCATCATAACTTCAGGACTTTCGTGCCCGGAAAATCCAATATGCCTGATAAGTTTTTCGTTTTTAGGATTCATTCCGGTAAGGTTGGTTCCGTCGCGAAAATCGCGGAGAACAACAAGCGCCCCTAAATCTCCTGAAGGATCCAACGGAGTTTCCAGTCCAAGGTAAAGTGTATCCAAATCTCTTTCCATACCAATGGCATGACAAAGAATCATATCTAAATAAGCACCCTCCGGGTACGATCCGTTTCCATCGCCAAAAATTTGAGTCATCGATCTTTTCAAATCATCTACAACACACTGCGCATCAGGGTTGTCTCCAAATCCTTTTGTTCTTGGATCTCTCTCTGTTCCCGGATTCCCATACCTCATTCCCGACTTTGATGTTAGCCAGATCGATTTTCTTAATTCTTCATCATATCCGTCTTTTCCGGGAATAAGATTTAGTTGCTGAAAAGCCTCATTATAATTCCTTTGGCTAAGTGCATAAGCATTTGACGTATCAAAATAATTAATGCCCAATTCGAATGCTTTTACAATAATCGATGCGGGGTGTTCATCGTCAGGTGTCCATTGTAATGATGCCTGACCGCCCAGTCCTAAGGTTGTAACATTGAAATCGTGTTTCCCAAACTTTCGTTTCATTGGTGCAGGAACATTTTCAACATTGCAACTGCCTAACGACATCACTGATACTCCGGCGGTAGTGGCAGCAGAAACCTTAATAAAATTTCTTCTTGAAATGGTGTAGTTCTCTTTTCTAGTCATGTTGTTTAGTTTTAGTATATTTTTAGATGTTGTTTTCCAACAACAAAAGCTTAATTCATATCCAGCTGATAGGCAATAACTTTGTTGTTATTAAATGTTGGAACCAGCAGCAAATTATTATCCGGTATAAAGCCTAAATCGGCTGCATTAATTTCCTTTGGAGTTGTATCCAGAATTTTCTCAGTTCCTTTACCGGGCTCAATCAAATAAACCTGTCCCTGCCAATCGGAAGTTGCAAATACTCCTTCTGCAACTTTTTCAATTCCGTCAAGATATCCAACTTCTTCGGCAATTACCTCAATTTCTTTGTTTTTTTGGTTGACCGTAAAAAAGTTGTTGCTTCCACCTACATACAATAAATCACCTTCAGCATAAATACCGTTCATCCCTCTAATCCGATCGTCTTCAACAAATACATTCATACTTCCATTTTCAATTTTAAAGATGCAGTTACCATCCGAATCTGAGATAAAAACGCTGCCGTCATCAGCTACGGTAACATCATTCAAACCTTTTGATTTTGAATTTTTATATTCATTTAAAACTTCACC
>DASQBW010000150.1:0-9058 GCA_035635015.1 Draconibacterium sp.
GTATTTGGGACGGACTTCAAAATCCGTTATACAAACTGGGCGAGCAAAATGCATACCTGGTTCCCGGCATGAAAGCTCCGGCACTTGATGAAGAAAAATTGTGGGACTTTACACCATCGGTAGCAGTTGGCGACAAAGTAAAAGGTGGTGATGCAATTGGTACCGTTCCTGAAGGACGTTTAATCCACAGCATTTTGGTGCCTTTTAATTTTGGCAAATGCAAAGTCGAAAGCATTATCGAAAAAAGCGAGGTAAATATTACCGAAACGGTTGCTGTTATTTCCGACAGTCAAAACAAAAAACATGAGTTAAAACTGGCATTCCGCTGGGCGGTGAAATCACCGATACCATTTAAAGAACGCGCCATTCCGAATAAAACTATTTCTACAGGAGTGCGTGTTATCGATTTGCTGGCTCCGGTTAGTTATGGCGGAACAGTTGGAAATCCCGGTCCTTTTGGTGCGGGAAAAACCGTATTGCAGCACTCATTGTGTAAATATGCTTTAGCCGATATTATTATTATGGCAGCCTGCGGCGAACGTGCCGGAGAGGCCGTGGAGGTATTTAAAGATTTTGCCGAGCTGGAAGATCCTTCAACCGGCGACTCGCTGATGAACCGGATGTGTATATTCGGAAATACCAGTTCGATGCCCGTTGCGGCACGTGAGGCCAGTGTATTTATTGCGCTAACGGTAGGCGAATATTATCGATACCAGGGCTATAATGTGGTACTTTTGGCCGACTCAACTTCGCGTTGGGCACAAGCACTTCGCGAGCGTAGTGGCCGCCAGGGAGATATTCCGGGGCCGGAGGCTTTCCCAATGGATATTCCGGATCAGATTAAAGGAATGTATCAGCGTGCCGGTGCCGACCAGGGAACAGGCGGTTCGCTTACCTTTATCGGAACAGTATCGCCTGCAGGTGGTAACTTTCAGGAGCCGGTAACACAAGCAACAATGGATGCAACCGGTGGTTTCTGGGGCTTGTCGCAAGATCGTGCCGATGCAAAAAAATACCCGGCCATCGATCCGCTGGCATATACCTCTTCGGTATACGACAGGTTTATTTCGTGGGACGACCGCAATAAAATGTTACAAACGCTTTACGAGGCAAATGGTATCGACCAAACCATTAGTACCATTGGTTTGAAAAAGGTTCCTGTTGAAAAATATGTACTTTTTCAAAAAGGACTCACCATCGATTTCTGTGTAATGCAGCAAAATGCTTTCCACAAGATGGACGCGTGTACCCGACCTGAACGCCTTATCGTTATTAACGAAGCCGTTCAAAAACTTATCGATAGCACCATCGGTTTTGCCCAGGATGATAAAGAAGATGAAGAAGTAAAAGAGCTAGTAAAAGCAAAATTTGATGAACTGCGCCAGTGGTGGAAAGACTGGAACTTATCTGCTCAAACGATTGATGAGTTGGCCGTTCTTCCGCAAAAAATCGAACAATTCATTTTACAAGAAGAGTACACACTATGATACGAAAAGAAATAAATAGAATTAGCGAAGTTGGTAAAGCACTGATTTCGGTTGAAGGAAATCCGGGTGTGGCACTCAACCATGTGGTAGAACTGCTTGAGGCAGGAACTAACCAAAGCCTTTCGTTTGCCAAAGCAATTAATATTACCGAAGACTCAACGCGATTTCAGGTGTTTAACGGAACGCAGGGATTGAGCACACAAACAAAAATACGTATGCACGAGGTTCCGCTAACAGCAGGTTTCTCGTACAACATGCTTGGCCGTAGTTTTGATGGTATTGGCGATGTAGCTGACGGTGGTCCTGAAATTATTTTCGACAAACATGTTTCAACCCGATTGGACACCTTAAATCCAACGGTTCGTTTGGTACCGAAGCAACCACTGTGGACAGGGATTCCAATGATCGATGTATTCAATACACTGGTAAAATCGCAAAAGATTCCAATTTTTGCCGGTCCTACCGAGCCTTACAACCGTTTGCTTTCGCAGATTGCACAGGGTGCACAGGTCGATGTAATTATTTTTGCAGGTATTGGTTTGAAATTCGACGAATACCACTACTTCAAAGAGCAGTTATCGCAATCGGGTAATATCGATAAAACGATCATGTTTACTCACCTTGCCGGTGACTCGCAGATTAAAGGTTTAATGTTACCCGATGTAGCATTAAGTGTTTCGCGCGAATTTGCCGATCAGGGGAAAGACGTACTCGTACTGCTTACCGACATGACCAACTGGTCGAATATTTTGCGTAACGTGGCCAACTACCAGGATCAGATTCCGTCGTTGCAGGGATATCCCGGCTCGTTATATTCAGAGCTGGCCAAACGTTACGAAGTGGCTGCCGATATTGAAGGAGCAGGTTCGATAACGATTATCGGGGCAACAACGCTTGAATCGCTTGAAGATCCGGTACCGGATAATACAGGGTACATTACCGAGGGACAATTCTTCCTTGACAATGGAAAACTTAAACTGGCACGTTCACTGTCGCGTTTAAAGCAGCAGGTTAACGATAATACCAGAAACGACCACCGCCCTATTATAACGGTGATGGCGTCGTTGCTTGCCGATGCTGAAAAAGCCTACGAAGCAGCTGAAGTTGGAGCTGCAAACGATACATTTTCGCAAAAGCTGCTGCGTTACCGCGAAGATTTTATCGCAAATATGGAGGAACCATTTGGAGAACCTATTGAGCTGGAAGCCGCATTAGACAAATGCTGGGATATTTTAAAGCGACATTTTGAGCCAACCGAAACCGGGTTGAGTAAAAAACTGATCGAGCAATATTGGAACTAACCACTAATCAGAAAAAGAGATGACAAAAAATAAAGAAAACCTGGAAGGAATTGTTTCCAAGTTAAAAGAACAGGGAGTTAATGCCGGCGAAACAGAGAAACTACGGATAATTGAAAATGCAAAACAGGAAGCCGAAAAGCTGATTACCGAAGCAAAAGCTACCAGCAAAAAAATTATTGAGGAAGCTGAAACTAAAGCTTCCCAAACAGAAAAAAATGCAGAGAAAGCAATTGCACAGGCTTCGCGCGATATGGTTGAAGCCACAAAAATCACCATCTTAAACCACCTGAAAAAGGTGTTTGGCAGTGAGTGCAAAACCTTATTCCGCCAGGAAGAATACCTGCAAGAACTGCTAAAAGTTGTGATCGATTCTATTTCAGGAAAAAAATCGATAAAAGTACCGCCCGAATTGCATAAAGATATGGAAGCATTCTTATTAAAAGAGGCACTTCAGGAAGAGGTAACTTTACAACCACTGTCGGCAAGCAAGGCCAAAATAAAAGTAAAATCGACCGATAAAGACGGAATTAGTTTCGTGGTCAGCTCAAAAGAAATTGAGAGCGGATTATTTTCTTTACTCAACAAAGATTTGGTTGATCGAATCATTAAAAGTCAGGAGGATTAAATATGTCAAACATGGTTTATCTTATGACCAGTTTGCCATCGTTATCCTTAGGAAAGGTACCGCCAATAACAATTGATGAATTTAACGATGAAGCAAAACGCGAGCTGTCTTCCCGGCATTTCAAGGCGCTGCAATCGGTTGACATTCAAAAATTGGATGCAAAAGTTGGAGTAAAAAGCATTTCCTTGCTATTAAATAGTATCAAGGAAGATCTTTCAGAAGTGCGAGAGGCCAAAGCGCAAAACCGTCAGCCGAAGCCGGAACGAATGCCAAATTCGCTGCTTCGGGGAAATCCCATGGAACGCGAGATGAATATTTTGCAGTGGCAATGGGAAGAACTGCAGGATATTGAGGCCGGAAAAACATTTTCGTTAACCGAAGTCTTGGTGTATAAACTAAAACTACAGCTGGTGGAAAGATTGTATTCCTTCGACGAAATAAAAGGTGCTGAAGTATTGGCATCGGTGGTAAATCCGGGGAAAAACAAGGAGGGCAAATAATGGCAGGTATAAAAATAAAATATACAAAAACCGAGCGGGCCCGTCAGAAGAAAATTCTGAAGGTTTCGGAAAGGATGCTGCCCTTGTTTGAAGCGATGGAAAAATCGTTGATGGCAACCATAAATACTATCGCCGAGCGGATTGAGCAAATTCGGGAAGAAATTGAAAAGAACCGCTTAGCAGCAGAAACATGGACAGCTGTTATGAACGACTCATGGGTAAACATCGATGAATTTATTTCGGTAAACAAAATTATTACCAAAACCATTGATGTGGCCGGTGTTCGTGTTCAACAGTTCGTTAAGGTTGACTTTAACGTAATGCCGATTAACGACGATACTCCTTTGTGGGTAGACGATGCCATTGAACTGATGCAGGTTCAATTACAATTGCTGGCTGAAATCGAATGTCTGAAAGAACAAATCGATCTTTTGGAAGAGGAATTGCTGGATGTGCGCGCACGGGTAAAACTGTTTGAGAATCGCCGTATTCCAAATGCAAAACTGGCCATTCGTAAAATCGGGCAAAAATTGCAGGACGACGAGCGCCTTACAATTGCAACGGCAAAAGTGGTAAAAACAAGCAAACAAAAGGAGGGCAGCCTATGATAGCAGAAATGAAGAAACTGATGCTGTTTATGCCCGAATCTGCCGATGATATTGATGCCGAACTTACGGCTTTGGGAGAGCTCGGAGTAATCCACATTGCTCCGTTGCAACCGGCAAAACACGAATCGATTGAACGGGTTGATGCACGTATAAAACAACTGCAACAAGCCATTTCGGTTCTTAGTCAGTACGATGATGAGCAATACTCCGGTGCTAAAAATGATGAAATTCCGAATTACTCTGAACTTGAACGAGGAGCAGTTTTTCTTATGGAAAAGGTTCTGGATGCAGCACACCATCGGCAGGAACTGGAAAATATTAAGCTCAACTTAACCAGCGACATAAGATGGTTCGAGAATTGGGGAAATATTACACTAAAGGATATTAAAGATCTAAACGAAAAAGGGATTTGGATAAAAACCTACCTTCTTGGCGACAAAGAGTTAAAACAAGTCGCTGACCGGGACGATATTCAGGTAGTAGGCAAATTTTCAGATCTGAATCAGGTAATTTTATTGACCAAAGATGCCAACGAACGTTTGCTGGATATGGAAGAGCTTCCATTTCCGCAAAATGAGCTTGAAAATGCAAAAGAATTACTAGCTGCAACCAACAGCGACCTGGAAAGTAACAAGGAGTTTTTACTTCAATTGCACGAACAGAAAGCCGTATTGGTGGACGGATTGAAAGAACGCTTGCGTCGTTACGATGTTCGTAATGTGCAATTTGGTGGTATTGCAGTGGATAAACATGTTCGATTTTGGAAAGGATTTATTCCGTTGGAACATGTCGATGAATTCATTGAAACAGCTGAAGCACGCCATTGGGGATATGTGATCGAAGATCCTTTACCGGAAGAAGAGGAAGAGGTCCCTACCCTTGTGCGAACGCCAAAATGGGCACAGCGAATTCAGCCGGTTATGGATTTTATGGGACTGGTTCCCGGCTACAAGGAAATGGATGTTTCACGGGTATTTATGGTATTCTTTACCTTTTTTACCGGAATTTTGGTGGGAGATGCCGGATACGGTTTGGTATTCTTGCTGATCACATTTCTGGCACACCGAAAGAAAAAATTTGCCAAACAAATTGAGTTTGGTTTGATCTATACACTTTCGGTATCGATTATGTTTTGGGGGGTATTAACCGGAACCTATTTCGGATCGGAAGCAATTGCCGAATGGCCGGTACTGCGCAGCTTAAAAATTGACGCGCTGGCCAGTTTTGGCGGCGACAGCCTTATCATACAAAAAATCATGTTTTTGGTTGGTGCCATTCACCTTACCGTTGGACACCTGCAAGTTGCATGGAAATTTAGTAACAGCGTAAGAGCTTTTGCACAGTTTGGTTGGATCGCAATTATCTGGGGATTGTACCTTATTGTAAATCAAATGGTACTAGGGATTGAAGCTCCGGCATTTATGGTTTGGCTATTTATTGGAGGTGCTGTGCTGGTGGCCCTGTTTTCAAAACCGGGAACGAGCTTTTTTAAAGGTATGATCTCATCAATAGGTAGTTTACCACTCAGTATAATCAATGGTTTTTCCGACATTATTTCGTACATCCGATTGTACGCAGTTGGTTTGGCAACGGTGTTAATGGCAGCAAGTTTTAACCAAATGGCCATTGGCGACGGTATAACTACTGTGGCTTCCGGAATTGGAGCTGTGCTGGTTTTAATACTCGGACACGGCTTAAATATGATTCTGGCAGCTATGGCAGTACTGGTTCACGGAGTACGGTTAAATATGCTGGAATACGCCGGTCATGCCGAAGTTGAATTTTCTGGAAATGAATATAAACCCTTCAATTTGAAGGACAACAAACAATAAAAATTTTTAAAATAGTATAACAATGACTTTAACAACAATTTTAGCAACAACAGTTACAGGCTTTGGTGGTCACGCCATCGCACTGGGAATAGCAGGTGTAGGTTCGGCAATTGGAACCGGTATTGCAGGCATGGGAGCTTTAGGGCTTTGGAAACAATCGATCAGAGATAAGAAGAAACTGCCTTCGCTGGCTCTGGCAATGGTTGGTATGCCATTGAGCCAGGTTATTTATGGTATGATCTTCATGAATTCGATGATTGGAGCTAACCTTAGTCCCGATAGTTATACCAACCAGATGATTTGGGCATTTTTTGTAGGTATCGCCATTGCTGCCTCGGCAATTATGCAGGGAAAAGTTGGTGCTGCCGCTTGTGCCAACTTAGCTGTTGATGATAAACAAGGTGCAGGTATGTACATCGGTGCCATGGGTATCATCGAAACTGTAGCGCTTCTTGCCATGGTATTTGGTATGGGAGGAATTCCTGGGGCTTAATAAAGGATAAATGTAAAAGCAGTTCCTTTCTTTGAAAGGGGCTGTTTTTTTTTAGATTTCTTTAATTGATCAAAATCAACAAATGTTTATGGAGCATTTCTTAGGCAATTCAGTTTCTAATTGCCATGTAAGTCTTTGTTATGAAAGTGCTTATGCGGATATTCCCAAGTGAAGTAAATAAATGCACATTATTTTTAAAATTATACACATCTGTTTTTTGAAATAATTCTATGTTTGTTGAATAGATTCTTATCGATGCTTAGAAAAACAAGTCATATTATTCTCCTAATTGTTTTCATGGTTTCTACCATGGGAATGACTATTTCTAGGCATTATTGTGGCAACAATCTAAAATCGGTAAATATTTTCGCACCTACTGAGAAATGTTGTGATATTCCGGTTGGATGCTGCCATAATGAAAATGTTTCAGTCCAGATTGAAAAAGATTATACAGCATCTTCAATTGCTTATGATTTTTCTACAATTGCTACGGAATTACCTGACTTTGCTGAGCTATTTGTAGTCGAGGAAAATCAAATTGAATCTGAGACTGAAGTTTTCGTACAACTTCCTATTCGAAAGACGCAAGCGGTGTTGGCCAGCTTGCAGACTTATCTTTTATGATTCTTAATATGTTAAATTAAGGCTATGGTGAAAATACCGTGGCCCAAATGCGTTTGCATATAATTTAATACATTATTGAAATCATTAATATAAGTTATGCTTAATAAAATCATTCGTTTTTTTCTTGAAAACAAATTGGTTACATTTTTAGTGCTTACTGTTTTCATTAGTTGGGGAATTATAAATTCTCCTTTTGGATGGGAAACTGGTATTCTGCCATCCGACCCCGTTCCCGTTGATGCTATAC
Organism: Draconibacterium sp.; assembly: GCA_035635015.1. GTDB lineage: Bacteria > Bacteroidota > Bacteroidia > Bacteroidales > Prolixibacteraceae > Draconibacterium. The sequence continues at coordinate 7,718 of DASQBW010000150.1, forward strand.
CGGATATTGGGGAAAATCAACAAATCGTTTATACCGAGTGGCCTGGTCGTTCGCCACAGGATATTGAAGACCAGATTTCGTATCCGTTAACGACATCATTATTGGGAATTCCGGGAGTTAAGACTATTAGAAGTAATTCTATATTTGGCTTATCCAGCATATATATAATTTTTGAAGAAGATGTTGAGTTCTATTGGAGCCGGACCAGGATTCTTGAAAAGTTAAATTCACTTCCACCTGGTACTTTACCTGAAGATGTTTCTCCGGCCTTAGGGCCTGATGCAACTGCATTGGGTCAAATATACTGGTACACACTTGAAGGTCGCGACAAAGATGGTAATCCAACCGGAGGGTGGGATCCCCACGAGTTACGTACTATTCAGGATTTCTACGTAAGATACTCACTAACTTCTGCTGAAGGTGTTGCCGAAGTCGCTTCTATAGGTGGATTTGTGAAGGAATACCAAATTGATATCGATCCAAATGCCATGAAAGCACATGGTGTCAATATCAGTCAGGTTATGTCTGCTGTTAAGAATAGCAACCTGGATATTGGAGCCAGAACCATAGAGTTCAACCGTGCTGAATACCTGATAAGAGCATTAGGTTATGTCAAAGATCTTGAAGACCTTGAGAAAAGTGTTGTGACGGTTCAAAACAATGTCCCAATACGCTTAAAAGATGTTGCAAAAGTTAATTTCGGGCCTGCTACACGTCGCGGAGGACTGGATAAAGGAGGAGCCGAGGCAGTAGGCGGCGTGGTAGTGGCTCGATATGGTGCAAATCCGCTACATACTATTGATAATGTAAAAGAGAAGATTGCGGAAATTGAACCTGGGTTACCATCGAAAACGCTGGATGACGGAACTGTCTCGAAGGTAACACTAGTTCCTTTTTACGACCGCACAGGATTAATTAAAGAAACACTTGGAACCCTTGAAGAGGCAATTTCACTTGAGCTGCTGATTAGTATAATTGTAGTAATAGTTTTGGTATTAAATCTAAGAGCCTCATTTCTGATTTCAAGTTTGTTGCCAATTGGAGTACTCATCACATTTATTACAATGCGCCGTTTTGGTGTAGATGCAAACATTGTTGCACTTTCCGGAATTGCAATTTCTATTGGAGTAATGGTAGATGTTGGAGTGGTATTCACGGAGAATATTATTCGACATACAGAGTTGCCAGAGAACCTCGGAGCCAGAGGCAAAAAGCTATTAAATGTGGTTTACACCGCCACAACCGAAGTTGCAGGGGCAGTAATTACTGCAATTGCAACCACAATTGTTAGTTTCTTACCTGTTTTTGCAATGGAAGCTGCCGAAGGTAAACTGTTTAAGC
>DASQBW010000151.1:0-2613 GCA_035635015.1 Draconibacterium sp.
GATTATACGCTTACCCTGCAATTTCCGAAGATCAGTTTCCTCTTTCCCGAAAATGAATGTTTTGTGGGGCAATGGGAAGTATTACCTATTGGTTTGCATCCCGATGGAATCAGTGAAACACCATCACCATATTCTTTGGCAGATTCAGAAGAAGTTGCAGCACGTTTGCCTTTGCGCTCAAAATTCGATCATAAAGGCACCTTTGGCCATGCCCTGCTTATTGCAGGAAGTTACGGGAAGATGGGAGCGGCAGTATTGGGATCAAAAGCCTGTTTGCGTGCCGGAGTGGGCTTGTTAACCACGCATGTTCCGCATTTGGGATTCCCAATTATTCAAACCGCCGTGCCCGAGGCGATGGCCAGCATCGATCAGCACGATTCGATGTTTACCGCCTTTCCCGACCTGTCGCCTTTTGCAGCAATTGGAGTTGGCCCGGGACTGGGGCAAAAACACAATTCATGCCGTGCGTTGTGCGATTTGATCGGGCAGGCAAAAGTGCCGATGGTTATTGATGCCGATGCTTTAAATATTCTTGCTGAAAACAAAGAATGGTTAAAAAATTTGCCTGAAGGTTCGGTACTTACGCCACATCCGGGCGAGTTTCGACGTTTGGTGGGCGAAACCACCGATTCGTTTGAGGCAGTAAAGAAACAGCTTTCTTTTGCTAAAAGATACAATTGTGTGCTCGTGTTAAAAGGAGCACATACTTCGGTGGCAAATCCTGACGGGACTCTCTGCTGGAATTCAACGGGCAATCCGGGAATGGCAACTGCAGGAAGCGGTGATGTGCTCACAGGGATCATCCTCGGGCTGCTGGCGCAAGGCATGACCTCGTTTGATGCCGCACTGGCTGGCGTTTATTTACATGGGCTCGCCGGTGATATTGCAGCTAAAAAACATTCTGAATATGCCTTAACAGCCGGAGACTTGATCGCTACGTTAGGTAAGGCTTTCAGAAAAGTGATGGAATAAGCGTTCCGGTCAAATTCAAAAATATTTAGTTTTTATTTTGCCTTTTTAGGTGTGTTTAATTTTGAAACTATTCCGCCGATGTTTTTGGCAGTGAAATAAATCTGTCAGAATATCAAACAATTGAACTCCCATTTTCTCGTTTTTTCTATCATCGGATAAATTGCATTACCTAAGCTAATAAACATTGGTTTAATACCTGTTTTTACAGATATATTGTCTTTAAACTCATGTTAAATTCATTAGTCTATCTCATTATTGAAAAGAAAAAAGTCTGGTGTTCATTCATCGGTGCATAAACTAGAGCTAATAAAAGAGGATTTGATGGAAGGGAAAAAGAAAAGGAATTTGCAACAGCTGATGCGATCGTTGCACCGCGATGTTGGATTTTTAGTGATTGGGATGACATTAATTTATGCCGTAAGTGGTATTTTGCTGCTTTACCGCGATACCAATTTAATGAAATTTGAAAAGCAGATTGAACGACAACTTGAACCAAACCTGGAAGACGACCAGATAGGTGGTGCCCTGCGCATGCGTTTCTTCGAAATTGAAAAGGTAGATGGTGATCTTGTTTATTTTAATAATGGTACGTACAACAGGTCTACCGGGGCAGCACAATACATACAAATTGGCTTACCTGATTTTTTGAATAAAATTAATGGCCTGCACAAAAGTTCCAGCCGAAGTGTTTCGCATTGGTTTGCCGCTATTTTTGCTGTGCTGCTTTTATTTCTGGCATTATCATCATTCTGGATGTTTACAGCAAAATCAAAAAATTTTAAAAGAGGTATTGTATTCTCTGTAATTGGATTATTAATGGCAGTAGTAATGTTGTCGCTTTAAAAAGCGAACTCAGGTTATTTAAGATGAATTGCACCACTTCTGGTTCGATGTTGGCAAGACAATCCGGAAGCGGTGTTTTTTTCGAATCCGGTTATTAATACCAATCCTTAAACTGGAGCTGGCAAAATATGTTGCCAACAAAAGGCACTATTGAAGTAAAAACCTTTGAAGAAATTAGAAAGCGCATACTTGAAGTGGAATCTCCTCGTTTGTAACGGTATACAATAAGAATAATAAGGACTATGAATAAACTACCGGACGAAACAATGCTTTGCAGTAAAGCAACAGCACTTTTTTGGAACGATTACAACTGTGCCCAATCAGTTTTGGCAGTTTATACCGATTTTTTTGAAGTAGATAAAGAAACTGCTTTTAACTTATCGTGCGGACTTGGAGCCGGAATGGGCAGGCTGCAGGGAACATGCGGTGCCGTATCAGCAGCCAGCATGGTGTTTGGTTTGGCAAACGCAGATGCCAAAGATAATCCGGAAAAAGTGGCACATACCTATGCCATGGTTCAACAGTTTAATAAGCGGTTTACGGAGAAAAGAGGAACAACCAATTGTAAGCAGCTAATTAATTGCGATTTGAATACCGAAGAAGGGCAGAATTACTTTAAAGCCAACAACCTGAAAAAGAATATTTGCGAGGGATGCATCCGCGATGCTGTAAAGCTGATAAATTCAATACTCCTGGAGGTAGATTAGGTGAAAATTATCAACGCCCGGTCAGGAAAGCCCAATCTAAAACATCTTCAAATTTAAATAACTTAGATAAAACGATATTCCGGCCTTATTG
>DASQBW010000152.1:0-12198 GCA_035635015.1 Draconibacterium sp.
ATTTACATCGTCGCCCGGACGGTACTGACTAACTTTTTCCTGTAGCTCGGCTGCTGTTTTTACTTTAGCTCCATCAACACTAATGATTACATCTTCCTCTTTTATGCCGGCTTCGTTGGCAGCTCCGTTCTCAACGACTCCTGCTATATAAACACCTTCAACCTTGTCAAGGTTCAGTTTTTCAGCAATTTCTGCATTAACATCGCCAATGTTAACGCCAAGCAAAGCGCGTTGCACTTCTCCAAATTCTTTTAAATCTTCAACTACCTTTTCAACAATTGAAACAGGTACAGCAAAAGAGTAACCGCTATACGATCCGGTTTGTGACGCGATAGCTGTATTAATACCAACCAGGTTACCTTGCTGATTTACAAGAGCTCCACCACTGTTTCCGGGATTTACTGCTGCATCAGTCTGAATAAATGACTCGATTCGGTATTGATCCTGGTTAATTCCAAGATTACGACCTTGCGAGCTAATAATACCTGCTGTTACCGTTGAAGTAAGATTAAACGGATTACCAACTGCTAATACCCATTCTCCAAGTTTCAGATCGTCGGAGTTTCCATAGGTAAGGTATGGCAAATTTTCCGCTTCAACTTTCAGTAACGCAATATCTGTTGACGGATCGGTACCAACCAGACGAGCTTCAAATTCGCGTTTATCATTTAATATGACCTTGATATTTTGTGCGTTTTCAATAACGTGGTTATTGGTAACAATGTATCCGTCTTCCGATAGAATTACTCCTGAGCCAAAGCCCTGTCTAACTTGAGGTTCGCTCCTTCTGCGTAAACCAAAAAATTCATCAAGATATGGATTTCCACTTGACCACTGTCCGGTTCGAACTGATTGTGTTGCAATATGTACTACTGCATGAATAGAGTTTTCTGCTGCAAATGTCAAATCCGGTAATTGTTGTTGACTGTTCGCAGGCAAATTAACAAACTGTGTAGCTTGTTCTTGCTTAACTGTTATTACCTGTGGCTTATCGAAAAAAGTGCTGTAAGCCCAAACTCCTACAAATGCACCTGCTATTACAAGTAAAAATGTCAGCGAAATTCTTCCTACTTTTTTCATAACTAAAAATTTTATAATACGTTCTTATTTACTTTTCGGTGAACATAGAACGCAAATTTGTTGCCACTGTTTTCCTTATATGCCAGTCGTTACCGGTATTTTGCATAATTTAACACCCGTATAGCCAGTATGTTAAAAAGTTAAAACAATTCTTTCCATTACTGAAACAATGTCAGTTTAGGTTGTCAGATTGTGCAAAAATATACGACAAATTACCTGTTTAATAATTGCTCCTCTGTCAATTTTATTTTTCAGGAACCTTAAACCACTTGGAATCAAGTTCCTTTTCCTTGTAATTTAATATGTATTCAATTGCTTTTTCAGGTGTTTCAGCAACATAATACAATTGACGGTATATATCTTTTGCAAATAATTCGACGTATGAGAGCTCAAATTGTTTAAACAGATGGTGGAAAAAATTATTTGTGTTTACGAAAACGATTGGCTTGTGATGATAGGAGAGCTGCCGAAGCGTAATAACTTCGAGAATCTCTTCAAGTGTTCCGAATCCTCCGGGCAAAGCAATAAAGGCATCCGAAATGTCACGCATTTGAGCTTTGCGCTCCATCATGTCTTTAGTAATTATAACCTTATGAGAATTGTCAGAGACCAGGGAGTGCCCCATCATTCTTTCGGGTATAATACCAATAGTTTGGGCTCCTGCTTTACTGGCAGCAATAGTTGCAGCTTCCATCAGTCCAACATTGGCCCCACCGTTAACTAAACTGTGTCCTCCCTTTCCAATTAACTCGCCAAGCCGCTGTGCCGTATCAAAATAGGTTTTGTTGATGGCATTACTTGACGAGCAAAAAACACAAATATTCATTTTTACAGAAATTAGCTGAAACAGTATTCGTAGTGAGAAAAAATCCGGGACTTTTCCCGGATTTTTGATTTATAATTTTTGAATTCAATTATTCAAAATATAGAAGTGATGAGTATCGCACTCGATGGTCAGTTCATCATTTACGCATCAATATTTGCGTAAGTGGCGTGGTCTTCAATAAACTTACGTCGAGGTGGTACATCGTCGCCCATAAGCATAGAGAAAATGTGGTCAGCTTCAGCAGCATTTTCAATGGTTACCTGCTGCAGTGTACGCTGCTCAGGGTTCATAGTTGTTTCCCAAAGTTGCTCGGCGTTCATCTCTCCCAAACCTTTGTAACGCTGCGTGTGTACTCCACTTTCATTTCCATCTGCCCACTCTTCAATCAGTTGAAGGCGCTGTTGCTCTGTCCAGGCGTATGATTCTTTTTTGCCTTTCTTTACCAAATAAAGTGGTGGTGCAGCAATATACAGGTGTCCGTTTTTAATGAGGTCGTTCATGTAACGGAAAAAGAAAGTCATGATCAACGTTGCAATGTGACTGCCGTCAACGTCGGCATCGGTCATAATTACAACTTTGTGATACCGTAGTTTTTCCATGTTAAGTGCTTTAGAATCCTCTTCTGTACCAATGGTAACTCCTAAAGCGGTAAAAATATTTTTGATCTCTTCGTTTTCAAAGATTTTGTGCTGCATGGCTTTTTCCACGTTCAGGATTTTACCACGTAACGGTAGAATAGCTTGTGTTCTGCGGTCGCGGCCTTGTTTAGCTGTACCACCTGCTGAGTCTCCCTCGACAAGAAAAACCTCGCATTTTGCAGGATCCTTTTCTGAACAGTCGCTTAGTTTTCCCGGCAAACCACCACCCGAAAGTGCGTTTTTGCGCTGCACCATTTCGCGGGCTTTTCGCGCTGCATGACGAGCCTGTGCTGCCAATATTACTTTTTGCACAATTTGCTTTGCTGCTTTTGGATTTTCTTCCAGGTAATTCTGAAGTGCTTCACTTGTAGCCTGGTCAACTGATAAACTAACCTCTGAGTTGCCCAACTTGGTTTTAGTTTGCCCCTCGAATTGGGGTTCGGCAACTTTTACAGAAATTATGGCTGTTAAACCTTCACGGAAATCGTCTCCACTGATGTCAAATTTCAGTTTTTGAAGCATTCCGCTTTGGTCGGCATAGTTTTTTAAGGTACGTGTTAAACCACGCCTAAATCCGGTTAAATGCGTTCCTCCTTCAATCGTATTAATGTTGTTTACATACGAATGAATATTTTCTGAGAATGAAGTGTTGTATTGCAATGCAATTTCAACCGGAATATCATTTTTTTCGGTGGTAATGTGCACCACTTCCTCAATCAGTTTATCGCGAGTACCATCAAGGTATTCAACAAATTCTTTTAATCCTTCTTCCGAAAAATAATCTTCTGATTTGTATGAACCGTCTTCTTCAATAACACGTTCGTCAATAATATTCAATTTGATTCCTGCATTCAGGAAAGCCAGCTCGCGCAAACGTGCTGCCAGAATTTCGTATTTGTATTCAGTTGTCAGGAAAATGCTGTTGTCCGGTACAAAAGTTACAAATGTTCCTGTTTTGTCGGTTTCGCCAACAATCTGAACATCGCCTTGAGGTTTGCCGATTGAGTATTCCTGTACATGAATCTTTCCGTCGCGGTGAACTTCGGCTTTTAAGTAGGTTGAAAGTGCGTTAACACACGATACTCCTACGCCGTGTAAACCTCCCGAAACTTTGTACGAATCTTTATCGAACTTACCACCGGCGTGCAATACTGTCATTACAACCTCCAGTGCCGATTTATTTTCTTTTGAATGTTTTTCGGTGGGAATACCTCGTCCATCATCTTTTACTGTGATGGAATTATCTTTATGAATAATAACTTCAATGTTGTTACAGTAACCGGCAAGCGCTTCATCGATCGAGTTATCAACCACCTCGTAAACCAGGTGATGTAACCCTTTTTCGTTCACGTCGCCAATATACATGGCGGGGCGCTTTCTTACTGCTTCCAATCCTTCAAGCACCTGGATACTATCTGCGCCATAGTTTCCATTGCCGTTGGTTTGGACTTCATTTTTTTCAATTTCGCTCATCTCTGTTTATTAAAATTAAATCCTCTAAAATAAAATAGTTTCCCCCGCAAAAAATTGTTCTAAACTTTTCGAAGAAAACTAGTTGATTTTCAAGTTCTTATCTTGCTTAAAAAATGATCTGATAATCACGCCACAAATATATAAAAAATAGGCACAACTATGCCTTTTTTAAAGTGTTAAAAGACCTTATTTTTCAACAAGATATTAACCTCAGAATGAGCACGAAGCAGCCGGTTTTTATTTTGTTGCAAATCGGACGGAAAAAACGAGCTTTTATCCACTTGGTTACTTTGAAATAATTACTTCGTTTATCATCATATTAAATGTAAATATCCAATTTTCAATTGTCAATATTAAACTCAAATCTATTTTTCTGTTTTATGTTGTTCTGTTGGTTATTTGTTATTGAATATTGATCATTTCTCTTGACCATTCAAAACTTATATTTGTGTATTAAAGGGAGATAAAAAAGGGAAGCTTTTGCCTCCCTTTTACCGAATTGAGTTGTTAGTATTGCTAGAACGAATAACTTATACCGGCCAGCATATTAAAGCTTTGTACCGGGTATCCGAACCAGCGTTGATATTTTTGAAAACCAAAGTTGTTGAATTGTGCAAATACCGAAAATTGATTGGTGATCTGGTAGTTGCCTTTTAAGTTGAGGTCGAAAGCTGTGTCGAGGTTGTTTGATTTGTAGATTACAGACTGGCTTGAAGTTAGAGGCGGGATATAAGCAATTAAAGCCTTTCGCGCACCCATTAAAAATACATCTGCCGAAAGGCTGAGTTGTTCGCTTACTTTGTAGCCAATATTTAAGTTAGCATCCCATTTCGGGAGGTTCCAGGCTTCTTCCTGCTCGGTGAGTTTATAGTTGTAATAATTAACAGACGCTGTTAAGTCAACTTTGTCTGAAGAGGCGTGAAAGACTTCTGCATTCAGTTTTAAACGATCCATATTATCGTATAAAACCTTAAAAGTATTGTCAATAATCGATGGGGCAGGATAGGAAGACGATAAAAAATCTGGCGTTTCGCTCAGGTAGTAAAACGGCTGATTATCGATAATGGCATATTCTGCCGAAATTTTAAAGTTGGTCTTTTTCGAAAGTTTGCCATCGAAACCACCATAAAAACGAAACTTTTGGAACGAATTCATAACGTCGTGTTCCGGATCGACAAAAGGATTTTCGTAAGCAATTTTCGAATAGTAATTGTTAATGTAGTCTCCGTCAATTCCGGCATAAAGGCTTATCAATTCCGGCACCGGTGTCCAGTTGGCACGGATATTTGGCGATATTTTGGCTTCGGTGTCTTCATCAGATACCATCGCAAACCAGGTATTTACACCGAGTGTAAGGTTTGCTGTTTCGTTGCCAATAAACCATGCCGGCTTGGCATATAAAATAGTGTGCGACCGGTTGTGGGAGGTTGAGTCGGGTTGTAGGTAAATATTGTTGGCTTGTGTGTAAATAACTCCTCCTTCTAATAGTCCAATTCCGGTAATCATTGGTTGCTGAACATCCAGTACAAATTTGGCGTAATGCTCGCGTTGGCTGGTTTTTGTGCCAAAATAATGGTAGGTAAAATCAAAACCCACGGTTGCATCGTCGTATTCAGCTGTTGGGTTTTCTAGTGCGATATTAATACCTCCTTTAGTAAACGACTGTTTGGTATCGAAATAATTAATGGTTTGACCATCTTTAAGTAATGTATCAGGAACGGCGGTTAATGGATAACCGTAGTAGTTAAATGCATCGTGTTTAAAATCGAGGTTCACCGAAAGTACATTGTCCTGAAAAAGGTGTTTTACAAAGAGGTCAACTTCGTTTTTCATAAACGGAGCATCTACTTTATTGCCGCTTTCCAGTTCAATATCGTCGAACGAAGACAGGTGCATTGCATGAATACCGAACAAAGAGTTTTTTGAATTCTGATTGTTAAAGAAAACCTCGCCATATGGGCGGAAAGTTGTTCCTAACCCGGCACGTACCAATCCGTATCCGTTATCTTCATTTTTCGATGTTTCAACAATGGCAGCTTTTAACGGATTCACCGAAAAAGTGCTAAAAACAGGCTGGCTGTTAATGCTGTAATTAAAGGTCGGTTTTTGATGCTCAGTTTCATCAATGGTTGGCATACTGTTTAGTTTGTTGGCATCAGAGAGTGTTGGCTTGTAGGCTTTTGTAACTTCTACTTCCTTTGCAAGTGTGGTGTCTTGTTGTGCCTGTGCAAAAAGGACTGGGCCAAGTAATAATAATGATAAAATATATCGGGCTGATTTGAACATGTTCTGCATTTTTAGTTTTGTTTAATTTCCATTTGAAACGAACTGTCGACTGCATTTTTTTGTTGCTGTGCTTCTTGTGCAAGAATGACATCCAGCCGTTTCTGGGCTTCGGCTTTCACGCCGTCGTTATCGTTGTTGTAGTTTTCTGCTAAACTTTTTAAGGTGTGTTTGGCCTGGAATTGGTCGCCATTATCTTCGTAAATACTGGCCAGTAATAAAAATGATTTTCCAAGCCAGAAAGTATAGGGTGTTCCTTTGTCGATAAAGTCAACAATTTCTTCTTCCGCTTTAGCCTTGTTGTTATCGCGGTAATAGATTTCAGCCAGCAGGTATTTGGCTTCTGCTCCTTTTTCCAGTTTGGTGTCTTTTGAAACATCACGTAGCGGACTGATAGCCGAACTTAAATTACCCAGTTCGTAATTCGATTTTCCAATAGCGTAATCGGTTTCCTTTTTCAGAGCATCGTTGGCCACATCCGATTTTTTTACTTTTTGGGCAGCAACAATCACCTGCTGATAATTTTTATTAATGAGGTAGCAACGCATTTGGCCGGTGTTGGCACGAAGTGAATTCCATTTGCCGGTTGACTTTTTTTCTAACCGATTGAATAAATCAAGTGCGGCAGGGTAGTCTCCTGCATTATATGTCAGTTCCGACGCACGGGAAAGTGCCTGTTCTGTAAAAATATTATCGGGTTGGTTGACAACGTAGAGATAGTGCGAATTGGCTTCCTGATATTTTCCTTCTTTATAACGGTTTTCGGCCAGGTAAAATTGAGCATTTACGGCATAGGCTCCATTAGGGAACTGATTCAGGTATTGTTTCAACTGGCTGTCAGCCTCTTCATTGCCGGCCATATACATTCGTTCAGCAGAGATGTATGTTAGTTGATCTTGTTCTGATGCGCTTATACTTACATCACCACCAAGGCCATTTACATATTCGAAATAAGCATCAACGTTGTTTAGCTCAACGTAACAGTTTCTAATTCCCTGCAACGCTGAATTTGCTTCGGGAGTACCTCTGTAGTTTTCTGCAACTTCTTTGTACTGACGAAGTGCTTTGTTAAAATCGCCGTTGTTGTAATTCACCAGACCAAGCTGTAAAAGTGCATTGCGGTAATAATTGCTTTGCTGATGGTTTTCAACAATCTCCTGATATTGTTGAACGGCATCATAATTGTTTCCAATTCGTTCGTTGGCACGACCAAGTTCATACAATGCATCATCGTAATAATCCGATTCGGGAAATTCTCTCAGCAGTTTATTCAAGTTGTTAATTTTGTCTTCCTGCCGGCGTTGAAGGCCCTGGCAAAAGGCGATTTGAAGCAGGGCATAATCCGCTTCCAGCATCTTGATATTGTAGGCATTTTCGTAATTGTCGATGGCTTGAGTGTAATTGGTTTTCAAAAAGTAATAATCGCCAATGCGGTTATAGGCATCAGCAACCTTTGGCGAACTGTTACCTCGCATATTTTCAATATACTGTATAAAATGACGCTGTGCTGCTTCTGTGTTATCTGTTTTTAGGTAAGCATAAGCAATATTGTAATCGGCGTTAATTCCTTCCTCCGAGGTTCCTGCATTCCTTTCAAGTTGATTGTAAGAAGCGATGGAACTGTTGTAATCGCCGGTGCGGTACAAGGCTTCTGATTTCCAGTACAATGCCCTTGATCTAATGTCGTTATTGTAGCTGCCGTTGTTAAGCGATAAATCAAAATATTCGATGGACTGGTTGTATTCGAGGTTGTTGAATAACTCAAGTCCGCGGAAAAAAGTTACCCGCTGGTAAGCTCTTAGGATATCAGGTGTTTTATTGCTGATCTTTCCAATGGATTCAATAGCATCCTGGTAGTTTTTAGTTACCATGTAAACTTCAACCAATATCTTATACGCTTCGGCATTTTTAGGTGAGTTAGGATATTCCGTAATGTAGCGGTCAAAAGCTTTTATGGTTTCGTTAAATGGAGAATAGGAAAGTTCATACGTTAGTTTGGCATAGCTGAATAAGGCATCTTCCTTAATGTCGGCGTTAAAATCAAGTTCGGAAGCTGCGTTGTATGCTGTTTTTGCTTTTTCTTTATCATTTAGTTTAATAAAACAATCGGCCAGGTGATAGTAGGCATTTTGTGTCATCTCATCCGCTCCGGTGGCTGCTTTTTGCAATAAGGTTGCAGCTTCGCTGAATTTTCCGGTTTTATAGTAACAAAATCCTAAAATGTAATTTTCTTCTCTTGTTTTTGGTCCTGAAGTGGCAAAATAAGTTTCAAGGTAGGGGATGGCTTCATCATATTGTCTTAAATGAAAGTAGGAATCTCCTATTAATTTTGAAAGTTCTGTTTTGTGTTCCTCCTGAACGTCGTTAATAACCGAGGTTGTGTAACTTACTACTTCGCTGTATCTTTGCTGCTTGTAATATATGTGACTGACATACAGCGGTATCACCTGTGAGTAGGCGGGATCGTTGTTCAGGCTTGTAAATCCTGCAAGTGCAGCATCATAATCTTCATTAAGGTATTGGATGTGCGCGCAATAGTAGGTTGCAGGTTTGCTGTAAAGATTGTTTGTATTTCTTATGGCCATAAATTCCTGGTAGGCAACATTTGTGTTTCCCTGTCCCAGGTTGGCAAAACCGTTTTGATACTGAAATTCTATTCGGTCATTTTCCGACAGGTCGCTGCGATCAACTTTTGCGAATGTGCGAATCGCCAGTGCATATTGTCTTTTCTCAAATTGATTTTTACCCAGGTTGAACTGTGCACTGTTCATGTAAGGGCTTTCGGGATAAGTTTCAACAAAAGTGCGAATTAATTTGTCGCCCGATCGGTAACCGGAGTGAAGTGCTGATACTGCCTTAAAATATTCGGCTTCAGAATACAACTCGGACTTTGGCTCAACACGTTGCTGAATTTTTTCGAATTGCCTGTATGTTGAAATGTATTTTCCTTTGCGGTATAATTCTTTTGCAATGTCGATATCTTTCCGAACATCGTCGAAATAGGCGGTTTCCTGGGCCGATAATTGTTGAAAAGAACCGAATATGAATAAAATAAAAATCAGAATTTTAATTGTCCTCATGCTTTATTCTCTCGTTTTTAATGTATTAATTGCTCCAAATCGTTTGTAAAACATTGTTGGTTGCGTATATATTAACGACCAACTAAAATAGTTATTACTAGTATGCCAAAAGGTTGTTATTAATTGTAATTCTTAACAAAAAACTGTTTATTTCTTTCCTTTATTATATCGGTGGATAGAAATTTTCAAAGTAATTTCGTTGCAACACTTGTTTTATGGACAAAAAAACAATTATACAGTTGCTTGATGCCAGTATTTATCAATACGAAAACCTTGTGCTTTCAGGCGTAAATGTTGAGGTTAAGGCTGGTGAATTTATTTATGTGATAGGAAAAGTGGGCACGGGAAAATCAAGCCTGATTAAAACACTGCACGCAGAATTGCCGCTTCATTTTGGCTCGGGTAAAGTTTTGGATTTCGACATTGTCGACATAAAACATCGCGAAATTGCACAATTGCGAAGACGTTTGGGAGTGGTTTTTCAGGATTTTCGTTTGCTTACCGATCGAAATATCTACCAAAACCTGGTGTTTGTGTTAAAGGCCACGGGCTGGAAGGAAAAAGTAAAAATTGATGCACGTGTAAATGAAGTGCTGGACCGGGTAGGAATGTTAAATAAAAAGGAGAAAATGCCGCACCAGCTAAGTGGTGGCGAGCAGCAGCGCGTGGTGATTGCACGAGCCATACTTAATCATGCCGATATTATTTTGGCCGATGAGCCGACCGGAAACCTTGATCCGGAAACTTCGGAGGAGATACTTGATTTGTTTATTCAGTTAAACACCGAGGGAAAAACCATTTTAATGGCCACCCACGATTATGCTGCAATTGCTAAAAAACCTGCGCGAACCTGGGTTTGCGCAGGTGGAAAATTAAGTGATTCGGCCAAAAATACCGATGTGCTTGAGTTTGAAAATATTCTGGATAAAAATGTTTAGCTTATTTAAAAGCTGAAAAAATACCTGTCAACACTTTCTCTTCGTTCTCCCATGTTAATTCTTTGGCTGCCAGTTTTAGGTTTTCCTGCCATAACTTTCTTTTGGCTGAATTGCTGATCGATTCGTTTATGTTTTGGGCTAATTCTTTTGGATGGTGCGAATTGCAGACTTCGCCAATCTGGTACTGATCAACAATCGTTTTCATTTCCGGCAGATTACTTACGAGCACCGGAACTCCGGCATGAATGTAGTCGAACAATTTATTGGGCAAAGCATACCGGTAATTCAAACCCAAATCTTCTTCAATCGACAATCCCAGATCCGCTGTTGGAGTTAGTTCGTTCAATTTTTCAATGGACAGGCGTCCGGTAAATTCAACCTTTTCTCCGAGGTTCTCTTCATAAACCAAATCTTCGAGTTTTTCTTTGATGTCTCCGTCTCCGGCAATTATCAATCGGGTATTATTAACAAAATGCATTGCTTTTATTGCCTGTTCCAGGCCGCGGCCTATGTTTAGTGCTCCCTGGTACAGCAATGTATTTATACCTGAGTTTTTGATAACCACTTTATTTTCCTGATTTTTCAAAGGTATATTTCGAACTACCTTAAATGTGGTGTTGTACTTTTTATTGTATATACCGGCAATAGAATTGCAAACGGTGTAGCAATGTTTTAAATGAGGGACCATTTTCGCTTCCAGCCATTCCCAGAATCTTTTTACGCGCGGACGACCAATCAATTCAGGTACTTCGGTAAAGTACTCGTGACTGTCGTAAACCAACGGCTTTCTTTTAAGTTTTGAAGCCAAAAAGTTGGCAGTCAGTGTATCCAGATCGTTGGCAAGGAAAATGTCTCCAGATCTGAATAACAATAACAAAAACAGGCGAAAGTTAAATTCGGCGTAAAAACAGGCACCTTTTGTAAAAAGCAAGCTCATTCGGTGTGTTTGGTAGCTGCGTTTTATCGGCTGGCTTCCCGATAGTTTTCTGCCTACCAGCAAAACGCTGAATCCTATTTTCTCCAGCGTAGAGCAAACTTTATGCACCCGGTTATCCGAGATCAGGTCGTTGGTTACTGAAACAATTATTTGTTTTTTACGCTTCAAGTGAATTAAACGATTTTGTTGTAAAGATAGAAAAAGTCCGAAGCTCGAAGTCCGAAGTCGGAAGATTCTTATAGTTGACTCAATCTTTCTTCAATCTGTTTTTTTCAGAGTTGAGCCGTAAGGTCACATTGCCTCATCATGTGAAAATTTGATGCGCACCCGGCATCAATTTTTAATCATATAAAAGCTTAAAAAATCTACAATCCTTCCTCATTAATCAATTCACCTTATATCTTTGCGCAAAATTTATTTTATGATCCGCTTTTCTGAAAATCATTCGCTAAGGGCACACAATACATTTGGTATCGAAGCCAAAGCAAAATACTACTTCGAATTTACCGAACTGGAAGATCTGGAGGTTTTTCTAAACTCAAACAAAAGCTGGAAAGACGAGCAAATAATTGTACTTGGCGAGGGCAGTAATATTTTGTTCATGAATGATTTTGACGGATTGGTAATTCACCCCAATGTGCCGGGCATGAATTCCGTTTGGGAAGATAAACAGCACGAATGGATTGAAGTTGGGGCCGGCGAAGTTTGGGACGATTTTGTGGAGTTTGCTGTGAATCAGGGATTGGGAGGAACCGAAAACCTTTCGCTGATTCCCGGAAAAGTCGGAGCAGCTCCGGTGCAAAATATTGGTGCCTACGGACAGGAAGTGTGCCGTTTGGTAGAAAAAGTTAAAGGATACGACCTGGAAAAAGACTGTATAATGGAATTTCCGGCTACAGAATGTGGATTTGCCTACCGAAACAGTGTTTTTAAAAATTACCTG
>DASQBW010000153.1:0-4851 GCA_035635015.1 Draconibacterium sp.
CTGAAAGTGGAGAATAAAGATATTGAGGTACTTGAAAAAGCGATAGATACTTATCATGAATCGCTTCCCGAATTGCAAAACTTTATACTTCCGGGAGGTCATGTGGCTGCTGCTCAGTGTCATATAGCGCGCACCATTTGCCGAAGAGCAGAACGAAGAATTGTCGAATTTGCCGAACAGTCACCGGTTGAGCCCGAATTGATTAAGTACATTAACAGGTTGTCTGATTATTTGTTTGTTTTGGCTCGAAAACTCGGTCGTGACAAAGGGATTGATGAAACAACCTGGCAGTATTGATATTTTTTTTTCAGGAAAGTTTTTTCGTGTCTATTTTTTACTATATTCGCGCCAAAGTAAAAATCGAGTTTAACCACATAAAACTATAGACACATGTATTGGACTCTGGAATTAGCATCGAAGTTAGAAGATGCACCTTGGCCGGCTACTAAAGATGAGTTAATTGACTACGCTATTCGTTCGGGTGCACCCCTCGAAGTTATCGAAAATCTTCAGGAGATTGAAGACGAAGGTGAAATGTACGAAAGCATCGAGGATATCTGGCCGGATTATCCAAGCAAAGATGATTTCTTTTTTAACGAAGATGAATACTAAGAATTAGTAAACGATAACAAAAAAGCATCTGTCGGTTGACGGATGCTTTTTTTATCTTTTTACAGGCTTAATGTTTTCCAGCCATCCTTTAAATAGTTTGATAAGGGAACTCCCATGCCTTTTACATCAATTCCCAGCTCAGCAAGTTTTTCATCAACTCCATACATTTTAGCACAGGCCATGCAGGCTTCAACCTTAATTCCTGCCTCTTGCATTCTTTTAATGTAATCCTGTATCATTTTATTTTCAGATGTTAGTTTTGCTGAAGGTCCCCAAATAATCAGAACAACTTCATCAAACCAACCCTGCTTTTTGGCGTTATAAGTGTACATAAAGGCCATTTTTTCAGCTAAATCCGGATCATCACTGGTCCAGAGAACTGCTAATTTTTCTTTTTCCTGATTTTGTTCCATTGGCGAATGATCTATAGCCTTAACCCCTGTAAATAAAAAGGTAAAGCAGAAAATTAATAAAAATCGTGTCATAATTTTAATTTTTAAATGTGTTTTTCCAACTCTTTTATTGGTATTAAGTCAAATGCTGAGTAGTTCTCTAACTTATTTTCAGCGATAAATGCTTTATTCAATAAAAACAATTTGCTGTTGAATTTGTCTTGTGGAAAAGTGTTTTCTTCAGAAAATTGTTCCATGTCAAATTCAGTAAAATTCAATTCACAAGCCGATAATTTCCATCTGGCATCTTCATTCATATACAGCAGCGGAAGGCCATGAGTGCGGCATATAATAGGGCGTTCGGCATAAATTTCACATTTATGATTATTCAGAAAGATACAGCTCGAATCATCTGCTTCCGTGTTAATACTGGGGGTGTTATTTCTTTTTTCTAATGCTTCAACAATGCTAAAAAACTCAATGGGTAAAATACTGTAATCCATACAACACTTATCGCAACCTGCACTGCATCTCATATTGGTTTTATGCAGATTTTCAAGACTGTCAGATAACCTGTCGATGTCGTTTTGCAGTGATTCGTATTTTGTAAAATCCATATATTTTCAATCATTTATTCAAGACAAAGGTAAGCATTCGATAGTAATGTATAGAATAAGTCTGGCTTAAGCTCCGGTATTGTTACTGTAATTGTCATTGAAACAGAAGGATCCTCTTTTGTAAGTTTGATTCACAAATTAATATTATATTTGTTATTGCTGACAGAATAGAACAGAACAGCAATTTGAATATGAAAAAATCAATTCTAAACTTAACGCTAATTTTTTGTGTTTTTGTAGTATTTGCACAAAATGAAAATCTCGATTTTTTAGATCCTTCACTACCGTTGGAAGAACGTGTAGACCTGTTGCTGTCGCAAATGACACTTCAGGAAAAGATTGATCAATTGGAGTACACATCAAAAGCAGTTGATCGTTTGCAGGTGCCTGAATACAACTGGTGGAATGAGTGTTTACATGGAGTTGCCAGGGCTGGTTACGCAACGGTTTTTCCACAGTCGATAAGTATTGCGGCATCGTGGGATGCTGATTTAGTAAACAGGGTAGCGGCGGCAATTTCAGATGAAGCACGTGCCAAACACCATGAATTTGTTCGTCGTGATAAACGCGGAATTTACCAGGGACTTACCTTTTGGTCTCCAAACATTAATATTTTCCGCGATCCACGATGGGGGCGTGGCCACGAAACTTACGGTGAAGATCCTTATCTCACCGGAATTTTGGGAACCCAGTTTGTAAAAGGACTTCAGGGAGATGATCCAAAGTATTTGAAAGTAGTTGCAACCGCCAAACATTATGCTGTTCATTCCGGACCTGAACTTTTGCGTCACGAATTTAATGCATTGGTGAGCGAACGCGATTTGCGTGAAACTTACTTGCCGGCATTTCGCATGCTTATAAAAGACGGTGGCGCTTATTCGGTAATGGGTGCGTACAATCAGTTTCGCGGATTTCCGTGTTGCGCCAGCAACGAGTTATATGGTATTCTTCGCAACGAATGGGGGTTTGATGGTTACATCGTATCTGATTGTTGGGCCATTTCCGATTTTTATACTTATCAGGGATTTTCGGAGGATGCAGCTGAAGCAGCAGCGGTAGCAGTAAAAGCAGGTACCGATTTAAATTGTGGATCTTCTTACCGTCACCTCACTAAGGCTGTTGAACGAGGTTTAATAACAGAAGAAGAAATTGATGTGGCTGTTAAACGTCTGTTTATAGCACGTTTTAAATTGGGAATGTTTGATCCGGAAGAAGATGTGGCTTATGCACAGATACCTTTCTCGGTAAATACGTCAAAAGAAAATGATACGCTTGCATTGGAAGCTGCCCGTAAAAGTATTGTGTTGCTTAAAAATGATAATGAAATACTGCCAGTTTCAAAAAATATTGAAACGCTTGCTATTATTGGTCCCAATGCCGATAACTGGGAGTCGTTGGTTGGGAATTACAATGGCATTGCAAAAAATCCGGTAACCGTATTAAAAGGATTGCAAAATAAATTGCAGAAGACTAAAATTCTTTATGCAGAAGGAAGTCACTTGGCAGATGGAATAAGTAACCTGCACGCAATTACTTCTGAGAATTTACAAATTGCAGATGGCACGCAAGGTGTAAAAGCTGAATATTTTAATAACGCTGAATTTAAAGGTGAACCGGCTTTTACCCGAATTGATGAGAACATTAATTTCTATTGGGAATCAGGAGCGCCAACGCCTGAATTAAATGAAGATAACTTTAGTGTGCGATGGACCGGTTACATTGTTCCTCTGATAACAGGAGAATACAAAATAGGGTGTTGGGGAATGCCAAAACTAAATATCTGGCTGGAAGGAGAAATGCTTCTTAGTCACAACTCGGAACACTGTGCTTTTTATCATGAAAAGGCTGTAAAAATGGAAGCCGGAAAGAAATACAAATTTGTTTATGAATATGCAAACGATAAAGGTGATGGAGATGCAAAATTGCTTTGGTCGGAACCAGATGCTAAGATGCAGGAAGAAGCTGTAAAGATAGCTCAAAATGCAGATGCTGTTGTTTTGGTGCTTGGTCTTTCTCAGCGTTTGGAAGGTGAAGAAATGCAAATAGAAGTAGATGGCTTTGAAGGTGGAGACCGCACGCATTTAAAACTACCGAAAACGCAGCGAGAGCTAATGAAAGCTGTTGAAGCAACAGGGAAACCCGTTATTCTGGTTTTGTTAAATGGAAGTGCTCTAGCCGTCAACTGGGCCAGTGAAAACGTGGAAGCTATTCTATCTGCCGGTTATCCGGGGCAGGAAGGAGGAAATGCCGTTGCCGATGTTTTAATGGGCGATTACAATCCAGCCGGGCGTTTGCCAGTTACTTACTACAAATCGGTTGATCAGTTACCGCCATTTGAAGATTATGATATGGAAAATCGTACTTATAAGTACTTTAATGGCGAGCCACTTTATCCGTTTGGCTTTGGTTTAAGTTATACCACGTTTACTTATTCGGATTTAAAGTTGGCTAAAAAGGTGAAAGTTGGTGATGCTGTTGAAATCAACGCAAAAGTTACCAACTCTGGTAAGACGAAGGGCGAAGAGGTGGTTCAGTTATATTTAACCGATATCGTCGCCTCAACTCCGCGACCAAAATACCAGTTGGAAGGGTTTCAACGAATTGCACTGGAACCAGGCGAAACCAAAATAGTAAAATTTGTTTTGCAACCTCGTCAGTTTTCAATTATAGGAGCCGATGATAAACGGATTATTGAACCCGGAGATTTTACCCTTTTTGTTGGAGGAAGTCAACCGAAAGGAAAAGGTGCTAACGGACTTTCAGAAACAATTTCATTGGAAGGAGAAGAGATCGATATTGAATAAGCGCGAAGCAGGCAATGGGAAAAAGGCCGCATTCATACTATTAGAAGTGGCCTTTTTATTTATTAATAAATAAGATATTATCTACCAATCCGGTACGATATTTCAAACAAACTGCCAGGTTTAATTAAGATTCCTTCACACTAAAATAGGGATTATTAAAATTATGGTCGGGATCGTTTTTTGATGATTCATCAATTTTATTACGGTTGTTCTCGGTATTGGCGCTAATCTGGTTACTGGAATACCAGATATGTCGATAGGTCAATTTAAATGCTTTGCTGGTTGATATATAGATTTAATCTTCATAAGCATTTATTACAAGTTTCATTGAAATGGTTTTTCAATATGAATGCCAAAATATATATGCGCTACACCTTTCTTTATTTTTTTCCAATCAAATATTTTAAGTGTATTGCATGTTAATAT
>DASQBW010000154.1:0-2181 GCA_035635015.1 Draconibacterium sp.
CCGTACATCCGTTGCAAACATTATGGATAGAACATGAAACAGTAAGTGAGGAGCAACTTAACGAAACAAAAGAAAGGTGTGGCTTCGATAAAATTGAATTTGATCCCGAAAACAAAAAGTTGCGTTTTCGCGAAGAAGGAATGGAACTTGATTTTGCTTCAATAGAAAAAGGATTTGCGATTGATCTGATAAAACCATTTTTGCTTGACATGGGTGTTAAAAATGCCATTGTTAGTTTCGAAGAAGATGTGGTTTTGGCGTTGGGGAAACATCCATCCGGAGCCAACTGGCCTCTCGGAATAAGAAACCTCCAAAAATCTAATGAATTTGCACACGTATTTGGCACCGTAAATCAGGCCATAGTTACCTCAGGAACTGTTTTTATTAAAGATGACGGCGCAGGAATGAAAGAAAGAAAAATTATTAGCCCGGCCAGTGGCGAACCTGTAGAAGGAAAGAAAACGGTTTCGGTAAAAGCAGATTCTGCAACTATGGGGGCTTTTATTGCCAATATCTGGTTAATCCTTCCTGAAAATGACAAAACTATTATTGCCGATCAGCTGCAAAATGTTGAAATTCTGGAAATTGAATATCAGGATGGAGATATGCGCACAAAGAACACAATAATAAACGGAAAGGAGTAGCGATGAAAAAATATATTTCGAGTCTATTATTTTGTTTGTTACTGAGTAACGGATTGATATGGGCGCAGTTGACCATGAAAAAACAAAGTGATGGTATTCATATTGTCGACGGAGAAACGGATGTTTTATTCTACCGGACAAAACCATTAAACATGGATGGAAAATATGAAAGATGCAATTACATTCATCCTTTGTGGGGACTTGATGGCAAAGTTCTGACAGAAGATTTTCCTGTGGATCACCTACATCACCGCGGAGTTTTTTGGGCTTGGCACCAGGTTTGGATTGGCGATGACCGAATTGGAGATCCGTGGGAAATTAAAGATTTTGATCAGGAAATTGCAGAGGTTGAATTTATTAAAGATAAAGATAATTCGGTCTGGTTAAAAAGCGAAGTATTGTGGTCATCTGATAAATGGAAGGAAAAAGGTATAAAAAAGCCTTATATCCGTGAGAATGTTATAATTCACGTGCATGAGCGAGTGATGAATTACCGGAAAATAGATTTTGAAATAAGACTATTAGCCCTTGAAGAAAACCTCAGGCTCGGAGGCTCTGAAGATGAAAAAGGATATGGTGGATTCTCGGTTCGGATGGCACTACCAGATGATGTGCAGTTTTCCGGAAACCATGGAGAAATTATTCCGGTTGAAACAGCTGTCGAATCCGACGGATATGTCAATATTTCGGGAGCAATTGGCAAGAATGGTGCAAAAGGCGGTTTGGTAATTGCCGATAATAAAAACAATCCGGGGCATCCGCAACCTTTAATATTACGGGCCAAAAACAGCATGCAGAATATCGTCTGGCCGGGAGCTAAACCTGTTGCATTGTCATCAACCAAACCTTTGGTATTAAAATATTCGCTTATTGTTTATACCAAAAAAATGAACTCCAAAAGAATTGCAAACATTCTCGAATAACTTTTCTTACCTGAACCGTAAACGTTTTTAATTCGATTATCGAAATTACTATAAATGATTTCATCGATGAAAACGGGAAGTTAACAATAGCTTCCCGTTTTTATTGAAATGTTAACGGGTGTAGAATTATTTTTAATTTTAGGACTATGAAAAAGATTGTTATTGCACCCGACAAGTTTAAAGGATCGTTAACCGGAATTGAATTTTGTGATGCGGTAGAACGAGGCATAAAAAAACATATCAGCAAGATAAATATTGCAAAACTGCCACTTGCCGACGGTGGTGATGGTACAGTTGATGCACTAAAATTTTATACCGGTGGACAATTGATTGCTGTAAAGGTACACGATCCATTAATGCGACCAATTACAGCTAAATATCTCTTTTCGGAGAAAAATCATTTGGCATTTATCGAAATGGCAGCAGCATCCGGAATTCGACTGATGAAAAAGGAAGAACTGAAACCACTTGAGACCACAACTTTTGGGACTGGAGAATTAATATTAGATGCGATCAAAAAGAAGGCAAAGCACATTATTTTAGGGATTGGTGGTAGTTCAACTAACGATGCTGGTACGGGAATGGCAAGAGCTCTTGGTTTTCGGTTCCTTGAT
>DASQBW010000155.1:0-3766 GCA_035635015.1 Draconibacterium sp.
AATTGGCTCCGTGCGGGTTTGAAAGGGAACCGTTTCGAAGTCCCGCACTATACATAGCCAAACCGTTACCACACATATTGAAAAACCAAACATTAGAAATCTTGAAAAACTAACTAATGAAAAAAGAAAGCACAATTACAATTTTAGTTATCTTCATTATTTTGATTTCATCCGTTGCTTCTGGATTAGGGATATTTTCAGACTTTGGAACAGGGACATTTGAATATGAATCAATAAGAGGAGAAACGATTGAGATTTTCGGAAAAGGAATTTACCAACACATGTCTACTGATGTCGCTATACAAGGTATTGCACAAGATTACATCACCTTGTGTATAGCCATACCCTTACTTATTATCTCATTGATTGGCTATCGTAAAAACTCCATTCGTGCAAGTTTTATATTGACCGGAACATTGGGTTATTTTTTGGTCACTTATCTGTTTTACATGACAATGGCAATGTATAATCAACTTTTTCTGGCATATGTTGTTTTACTTGGCTTATCATTTTTTGCATTCTTCCTTTCTTTTAAACAGTTTAGTCAATCAAACATTTTAGAATTATTTTCCTTGAAAACGCCCAACAAATTTGTAGGTTGGTTTCTTATCATTAATTCAGTTGCAATAGCATTCTTGTGGCTTAATATAGTCGTACCTCCAATAGTTAATGGAAGCATTTATCCGGTGGAATTAAATCACTACACGACTTTAATTGTTCAGGGTTTCGACCTTGGTTTGTTGCTGCCTATTTGTTTTGTCTCAGGCTTTTTATTGATTCAAAAAAAGCCCAACGGATACCTCTACTCAACTGTTTATATCGTTTTCCTTTCAATTTTAATGACAGCACTCACAGCTAAAATTATTGCAATGGCAATAAACGGTGTTAATGTAATTCCTGTGATTTTCATTATCCCCTCAATTAACATTGTAACAATCTTAAGTGCCTTGCTGATGATTAAGAACATAAAGATAAAAGTGGTGGATTAAGAAACAAATATAGCATTTAAGTATTGTGAAAATGAAGATTAAATATTTGATATTATCCTGCTTATTGTTGTTCAATAAATCCTTTATTAGAGCACAAGGACAACTGACGGCAATAGACAGTTTATTTGCAACATCTATTGACCTGTTTTATGAAAATGCGGAAAATATTAAAAGTGAAATATGGGAAGGAATGCAAATTGGACCTGTTTGTCTGTTTAGGATGGATGGACCTGCTTTATTGTATAATCATCCTAATCCTCCTGCAAATTTCGTGAGGTTCTCAGATAAATTATATATTGGAGAACAAGGTGATTTGGAACTATTTGGAGCAACGCAAAAAGAGATAAACGGGACATTAACAGCCATTAATAATTATGATGAAGTCCGTTATTCCAGTAAAGAAGAAGCCTATGCTGAACTTTTTCATGAACTTCATCATGTATATCAGCGCAATTATGTCTCACAGATTGACTTTGATAACCCTGCGGTGTTATTAACCTATCCTGAAAATTACGTAAATGACGGATTAAAACTATACGAACAAAAATTGTTGTTCAGTTTGTGTTTTGAGCAGGATAGTATAAAATTTCAACATTTATTAAACCAATTTTATAGTTGCAGATTAAGGAGGGAGCAGATAATTGGGACTTATTTACAATATGAAGAATCTGTCGAAAACATGGAAGGACCAGCATTTTATTGTGAATATAAATTTTATAACCAAAATAAATCAATTAGCGAGCTTTTAAAAAACAATTATAATCAGAAACATTTTTTTGGAAACCTGATAACTCCGTTTTATGGACGTGATAATTTAAGAAACAGGCATCTTGCATCTGGCATGGCAATGTGCATAATACTTGACAAAAGATATAAAAATTGGCAACGGGAATACTATTCTCAAGGTGAATCTTTATTCAGTTTCTTCATTTCAAAACTAAAACCAAAAAAAGAAGATGTAGAAATTGATTCGACGTATTTCAAATTAAGTGAATTCCATACCTCACAAGAGACTTTGCAACACCAGTATTCATTTAATGAGTTTAATACACAGCAAGGAATAAAAGTCACACTGATATTTAATGACCCTCCTAATTTTAAGGGCTTTGACCCAATGCATGCCGAGTCCATAAATGATAGCACAATCTTGCATAGCACAATGTTAAACCTATCCGGTAGCGCCCAAAACAATTTATTTATCGTGAATAATGAAGTTATTACAATCGTTGATGAAGAAATATGGAGTGTTAAAAAAGTCATTGTTTTCGCATCGAACGAAAAAATTTGGATAAAAAGCGATAAAATTTCAATTAATGATGTAGGAAAATCTATTTTTTGGTCTGGAATATTAGTACAGAAAACTGAAAACGAAATAGTATTCATTTGTAACTAATAAAAAAATACGTGTGGTAACAATGTATAAAAATAATAGCCGAAATAGTAGTAAATTCAAGGGTTATAGCCCGATTCAACGTTCTCGTAACTTGACAGGAAAGTGCCACGCAATCGGCTACTATTCTTATACTTACCGTTAGCGGTTAGCAGACTGCGAACCAATTAACTAACACGAAAATGATTGTAGAATTTATAGGACAAGGATTGTATGAAAATGACTCCGAAAACACGGGGAATCATATATGTTCCGCTATAAAAGATTCTGCATTTACAAAAATCACAGTCTTTGTTGCCTTTATGAGAAAGCCAGGACTGAATTATCTTAAGCCATTTATTGAAAAAGCAATTAGTGAAGGACGAGAAATTACATTTTATGTTGGAATTGACGAATGTATCACTTCAAAAGAAGCTTTAGAATTATTATTGAGTTTAAATATTGAAACTTACATCTTTAGCTCTGAACGTTATATTTATCATCCAAAGGTTTATTTGTTTGAAGGTGAACACAACAGAATAATAACAGGTTCTTCAAATTTAACGAAGTCAGGTTTATTCTATAATGTGGAATCTTCAATTTTACTTGACTTTACTAATAATGATAAGAGTGGGCTTAAAGTTTTAAACCAACTAAAGGAATACTATTCACCTCTTTTAGAATTTTCAGATTCAAATATTGAAACCCTAACTAATGAATACCTTGAAGAGCTTGTTAGAAAAAAACTGGTTTCAATTGAAGCATTTGAAAGTAATACTGATAATAAACCAAACACTCATGACAAATCGAAACCTAAAGGTAAAAATCCAGAGGTTACTGAATTAGGAACAATTGAGATTACTGAAAATCAAAATACAAAGAAATATAAATCAGAATTAAAGGTAACTGAGGAATATCTTGAAAATTGGGATTATATGTTTTCAAAGATGCAAATTTTCTATGAGGAGAATAATCATTGCACTGTCCCTAGAGATTACAAAGATAGAACATTGTATGGTTGGTATAGAAAACAGAAGAAATTGTATGAAGCAGATTTAATGCCTAAAGAACATCGCGAAAAATTGGAAACAATTGATTTCTATTTTGGAGATGGTCACACTTTGTTTTGGGAAAGAAAATGGTTGAATAGTTTTAACCAATTGAACGAAATCTACAAGCAAACAGGTGAAAGCAATGTTAAAAGGTATACTGATAACAGCCACCCTCTTTTTTACATTTCAAATTGGGTTGCAATGGAAAGAGGTAAGTATAAAAAAGGAAAACTTCAGCAATGGCAGATTGATAAGCTTGAGAGTATTGGTTTTCAATGGGAAATGAGTGGTGTTAGAACCGTAAATAATGAGGATGGTTGGCTTGATAGTTTAGCTTTACTAGAGCAGTATAAGAA
>DASQBW010000156.1:0-2790 GCA_035635015.1 Draconibacterium sp.
ATCGAAAAAGATGTATACGGCTACCACCGATAAAAACAATATCGGGAGCATAATCCATCCACCTTTCATCGCCAAGTCAATAAATTTTGTTGAAATGCCTTCCGGCTCGGTTGCCATTGCTTCCATTTCCTGTGGAAGATCAGCCTGAATCATTAATAAGTTAAACATGTTTATCCAATTATTTTATACAATTCTTAAAATAAAAAACGAGGTATAACATCAAATATTATACCTCGCTAAAATAAGCAATATTTTTACCGCTTTATTTGCTTTATAAATCGTATGTCATTTAGTTATGAACAACTGTTTTTTGATAGTTTATATAGCAAATAACAAGTAGTATACTGCAGCCCCTGAAAGATAACCAACAATCGCCAATCCACTAATTTTTTTCAGGTACCATATAAAGTCGATTTTCTCAAGGCCCATAGCTGCAACTCCTGCGGCCGAACCAATAATCAACATACTGCCACCGGTTCCGGCTGTATATGCCAGAAACTCCCAAAAAGCTCCGTCCTGAACAAAGAAGGCACTGTATCCTGTAGCTCCGGCTTCGGCCATAGGATACATTCCCATTGCTCCGGCAACCAGCGGAACGTTATCAACAATAGAGGATAAAACTCCAACAGAGAGGTCAATTAAGTATATGTTACCAAGTTTTTCATCAAGATAAGTTGACAAAATATTTAAATGGCCTGCCGATTGTAAGGCTGCAACAGCTGAAAGAATTCCGAGAAAAAACAGTACCGTTGGCACATCAATTTTTTGTATTATAGCCTGAACTTTTAGCCTCGATTTAATCTCAGCCGGTTTATTTTTATGAACAATTTCTCCAACTACCCATAAAAGTCCTAGAGATAGTAACATTCCCATGTAAGGTGGTAAGTGAGTTGCAGTTTTAAATATCGGGACAAATAACAGACCAGCCACTCCTAAAATCAGGAATAAAATGCGTTCTCCTTTAGTGCTGTATTCTGTATCCCCGGCGTCATCAGATGGGCGCGAAACATTCCCTTTCATTCTAAAAGATAGTATAATCAGCGGAACGATTAAACAGGCTAAACTCGGTATAATAATTTTTAAAATAATACTGCTTGCTGTAATTTGTCCTCCAATCCACAACATAATGGTAGTAACGTCGCCAATTGGCGACCATGCCCCTCCGGCATTGGCTGCTAAAACTACCATACTTGCAAAAAACCAGCGCGTCTGTTTGTCGTCGATCAGCTTTCTGAGCAAAGCAACAAGAACAATGGTGGTGGTAAGATTATCAAGTAGGGCAGACATAAAGAAGGTAAGGATACTTAAGATCCAAAGAAGTTTTACTTTATTGGTAGTCCTTATTTTGTCGGTAATAATTTTAAAACCTTCATGTTGGTCCACCACTTCAACAATAGTCATAGCGCCTAAAAGGAAAAATAGTATTTCGCTAATTTCTCCAAGGTGGTGAATAATTTCATAATCAACTATAAACTCATGCGCGGCATGTAAACCACTGGCATGTGGGTGCGCTGCTAAAAACTCAGCCCACGACGGGCTAAATCCCATATGGAGAATATTCTCGGCACCGAGCACATAAATTACCCAACACAATGTGCCAATGATTAATGCAGATGCAGCTTTGTCAACTTTTAACGGATGTTCGAGGGCAATGGCAATATACCCCAAAACAAATACAAGTACCATTAATATAAACATGATTCAATTATTAGTTTAATTTTTATGGGCAACAAAAGTACTTGAACTTTGGATTTATAAAAGGAATTTTTATTGTTTTTTTAGTTATGTTATAAATGTAACATTCTGAATTAGAAAAAATAACTAAAAATCTATCTATCTTTCTTACTAAATATAGACGAAAATTTCTTAACTAATTCATCAATTGAGTTAAATTCTTCCTTGAAAGACAGACCAATACCCTGAGTGTATGGTGCAGTTTCATAAATCAGGTTATTATTCGAGCGGTTGTAAGCTTTAAATAGAATCTTGCCACTTCGTACAAGTTTTACATTCATTTCAAAGTCGCCGACAATCTGACTACTATTATTATTTATGCCGTACTGATTGGTGTTGTTGCCAATATTACCATTTAATGTAATCCGGTCGTTAAAAATCTGGGTGCTGAGTGCCAGTTCAATTTCGTCCTGGGTAACCTGGTTGCCCGGGCGGTAATTGATACCAACATCCCAGTCGTCGTTAATTTGCGACAACCAGTTACTTAGCTGATTGGAGAAAACTTCACTTGCTGTTGTTCCAAGCATATTGGTATTTTGTGCCTGGTATGTTCCCCGCAGATAATCAGGGGTATAAAATTTGCCAAGTCCTATCAAAAATACAATCTGTTTGTTTATCTCTTCGTCAGTATTAAAAAACTGACTCAATTCGTCTCTTACGCGTTCTTCAACATTGGGGAAATTAACTTCAAAGCCGATGGTTGGATTGATCAGCTCGTCTTGAAGATTGATAACACATTCTACCTGTACCCGGTTTGTTTGTGAAAGTTCCAGTGAGTTATCAACGATCAGGTCGTAAAGAGAGGCCCTTAGTCGATAGGTGGCTTGAAGGTCAACAACCGCGTTATATGGATCTCCAGACCAAATTATAGATCCGCCAGGTTCAATAGAAAAACGTTTATTCATTAAACTTTGAAGTGTAAATAAATAATCTCCTCTGGTGGGATTATAATTTCCTGAAAGACTCATATTACCTTCGTCATCCATTTCAAAAAGTAAAATGCCTTCTCCTTGTGCCCGAATAACATCTCCTATCTGAGAATTATAAATTAATTGT
>DASQBW010000157.1:0-9115 GCA_035635015.1 Draconibacterium sp.
CATTTATGATGATCGCACATTTTACGTTCATCCCAATGATTTTCATCGTCCTGACAATCCGTTATTTGTACCCGAAATGCACATTGAAGAAGGACGCGCAACCTATTTGGTTGCTGAACACGATGCAATGGGCGCATCTCCGTTTGGACTCGACGGACATGCAGAAATCCTTTCAAACGAATACGAATTTCTGAATATGATGATGCCTGTAATTCTTAAAAACCAGGGAACAAATAAAATGCATGGTTTTATGCGATGGGATGCTGATGATACTGGTTCTGATTATAGATTTGACGACGATGTTACTGTTCATGTTGAGTTTAATAAAAGAACTTCAGCTAACATGAATAGAAATAGTGAAAATGTAAGATTGCCCCCGGCCTATGGTCTTTTCATTAAAACAACTGATAATGAATTTATCGTTGGCGGATTAAACGTTTATGTTTCGGCAACAAGCACAAATCCCCAAAAAGAGGTATGGCTAAATAATGTAAGAGAAGGCATTTTTAATGAAGAAGGCAACTGGGAACAGCTAGGTATTCGCAATGGAGACGAAGCCGGATTTTTAAGTTTCGACACACCTCACTATTCGGCTGGAAAGTATCAGGGATATCATCAGGGAGCTGTTGGTTCTACTACCATTCCTGCCGTATTTAAATTTGAAGTAATTAAATACGACAGACAATAACTATTTTACGATCAATGTTTATTTGAATATAACGTTGGGTTTATAACATAAATACTGCCATAAAAAATACATCGATCCCTTTAGGGGTAACTTAAGGTTAAAGTGCCTTATCCTATATTGACTTAATAAGATGAAGAAGACAATTCCCTGGAATATTATTATTAAGCACCTTAAGAATCAAAGTAATAAGGAAGAAACCAGAATACTTGAAAGCTGGTTAAAAGAAGATAAACACAATCTGAAAATTTTTAATGATCTGGTAGATGTTTATATTATCAATAATAATATTCAGAATCCTTTTATTCCTGACAAAGAGAAAGCCTGGCAACAAATTGAAAGCCGGATTTCCGCTAACCCACTCTTCTCATTTAAGCTTTTTCTTAACAAGTACAAATATGTTGCAAGCATTATTGTTTTTCTCATGATTGGATCAACCATACTCATTCGAAAAAACAATCAAAATAATTTACATCAATTCAGAAATCAGTACACGGAGATAATATCACCTCTGGGGCAAAAAACAAAGGTACTATTACCCGATAGTTCATATGTCTGGCTGAATTCCGGATCTTCTCTAAAATACAAGTCAGATTTCAATTTGACTGAACGTGAAGTTACACTCGAGGGCGAAGCTTACTTTCAGGTTAAAAAGAATTTATCAAAGAAATTTAGAGTTAAATCCGGAATTCTCAACATTGATGTGTATGGTACAGCTTTTAATATAAAAAACCATAGCAACGATCAGTTTCAGGAAATAACGGTTTCTGAAGGTCGCGTAGGAGTTTCTGATCATAAATCAGAGATCCGACAATTGACAATTGGAGATCAGGCGCGATTAAATAAAGAAACCAAAGAAATTGTATTTACAAAAAGTAATCCCGAAGTTGTCAGCGCATGGAAAAATAATGAACTCATTTTTGACAATACCCCAATGCGTGAAGTAGTTAAGTTCCTTGAACGCTGGTATGGTGTAAGTATCAAGGTAGATGAAGAAATGTTCAACAAACACCGCTTCTCTTTTAAAATCAAAACCGAGTCTTTTTACGAAATGCTGGAAAAAATGAAACTTATTATTCCTCTTGAGTATACAATTGATGGAAGTGAAGTGAGCCTGCACTATTCAAAATAATGCGCTAGCGCTTAAACAGTAAAAAATATAGTACTAACTAAATAAAATAAAACAGATATCTACATTAATCAAATTAAAATTATGCCTATGAATTAAATCTATTCAAAAAATACAGACCTGTAATAAAACAAGCCTGTATTCATTATTTAAGTATTCAACCGTAGTATCCTTTTTTAAAGATCAATTTGCAGACTGCTCATTTAAAATTTGATACTACTTAAAACAAATCAAAACTATGAAAAAAAATTTTGAAACGAAGAAACACGACTGTTTCTTACGTTATTTTAAACTATTACTAACTATGAAGCTAATTCTGATACTTGTTTGTGGAATAGGACTTCTGAACGCCATAGCAACAGACAGCTATTCACAAGTTGCCAAGCTCTCAATTGATCTTGAAAATTCCAGTATCAAAGATGTTTTATCATCCATCGAAAATCAATCGGAATTTTCATTTATGTATGATAATAATAAAATTGATGTCACCCGAGAAGTAAATATCGATGTTGAAAATGAGAATATTGAAAATATTCTTAATACAATTTTTAGTGCAGAGAATATTGAATACAAGATTGTAGATAAACACATCGTAATCTTTCCAAAGGAAGAAGAACCAACTGTGTCTTCCGGCATAACAGCAATACAACAAAATGCCGTTTCGGGAAGAGTTACCGATAGTGGAGGTCTGCCATTACCCGGAGTAACAGTAGTAATAAAAGGCACCACACAAGGTACAATTACAGATCAGGATGGGACATATTCGGTTCCGAATGTTCCGGATGATGCAATTCTTCAATTCTCTTTCGTGGGTATGAGAACTCAGGATGTTACTGTTGCAGGAAGAACAGTAATAAATGTTACTATGGAAGAGGAAACTATAGGTCTCGATGAAGTTGTTGCTATTGGTTATGGTGTTCAACGGAAAAGTGATATTACCGGAGCTGTAGCATCCGTTTCTTCTGAAGATTTAAACAAGATAGTCAGCTCAACACCTGTTGAGGCACTGCAGGGAAAAGCAGCTGGTGTATCAGTTGTTATGGAATCCGGTGCGCCGGGTGCTTCAGCATCCATCAAAATCAGAGGTATTGGAACAACGAATAATACTGATCCGCTGTATGTTGTAGATGGTTTACCGATGAATGATATTGACTATTTAAATGCTAACGATATTGAATCCATAGAAATCTTAAAAGATGCTTCTGCTACTGCAATTTATGGATCTCGTGGTTCAAATGGTGTTGTATTGGTAACCACAAAGAAAGGGAAAGACGGAGAATTAAATGTTAATGTTAATGCCTATTATGGTATTGAAACATTAACGAATGCTCCCGATATGCTTAGTTCTGCGCGATACGCAACATTAACAAATGAAGCATATATAAATGCTGATCTGGATCCTCCTTATTCAAATCCATCGAATCAAACATATAATACAAATTGGTACGACGAAGTATCCAGATTAGGACGTGTTGAAAATTATAATATTAGCTTTTCCGGAGGGAATGAAAGACTCAATTCATTTTTGAGTACCAACTATTTTTCAAGAGATGGTATTATCAAATCGACCTATTATGAAAAAATGTCATTTATTCAGAATACCTTTCTAAAGGCAACAGATTTTCTAACATTTGAGACCTCTATGTCTGGTACTTTTTCCAAAACAAGAGGAATCGATGAAACCGGTATCTTTCTTTCTGCGCTAATTGCGCCACCAGATATTCCTGTTATAAATCCAGAGACTGATTATTATACTGGTATACAAAAACTGAGGTTAGGAAACCCTGCCGGTAGAATAGCCAGGAATAACGGAAAAGACAACCGCAATGATTTAGTTGGAAATATTACAGCAAATCTTACAATCCTGGACGGTCTGACATTTAAATCTGTATTTGGGGTACGTCATACTCAAGGTCGTAGCAGCAGTTTCTCGCCTGTGTATTATGAAACAGCCAATATATCAAACCTGGTCAGTACCGTTCGCCGTGGTGCATCTAAGGTAACAGACTGGACCTGGGATAATATACTCACTTATACTAAGGAAATAAATGATCACGCGTTTACAGCCATGGGTGCTATTTCAGCGCGAGAATACATTAGCGACAGGTTTAATGCATCCAAACAAAATGTAACCATTGAAGATGAAGAATTCTGGTATTTTGATTCGGCAACTGAAAATCCACAAAACAGTGGTAGCGGGTCATCACTCTCTATGTTATCATATCTTGGTAGAATAAACTATAGCTTTAAAAACAAATATCTGATTACCGGTAGTATGAGGGCGGATGGCTCATCACGTTTCATGGAAAATAACAGGTGGGGATATTTTCCTTCCGGAGCTGTTGCGTGGAAAGTATCAGAGGAAGGATTTTTTCAAAATATAGACCAGAATTTTATTAGCAATGCGAAGTTTAGAGTTGGCTATGGAGAGATTGGTAACGAAAGAATAAGTTCTTACTATCCATACCTCACCCCAATGAGGCAACAACAATACTACACATTGGGTGTAAGCCAGGACCGTTTAAATGGTGCGGGAGCTTCTGCACTCGGAAATCCCGAAGTCCAGTGGGAAACATCAACTCAATCCAATATAGGACTTGATTTGGTTTTCTTAGACGGAAAATTATCAACCACTATGGATTATTACATCAGAAAAACGGATAATATTTTATTGGCACAATCAGTTCCGAATACCTCGGGCTTTGGATCTTTAACAAGAAATGTAGGAGGAATGCAAAACAAAGGATTTGAGTTTACGGCAATTTACAGAGGAGGTCAGGGCGATTTTTCCTATAATGTAAATGCAAACTTCTCAACAGTGAACAATGAGGTAACCAATTTAGGTACCACAGAAGCACTTATTTCCTCGTTTGCATACACACAGGTGTTAATCGACTTCCAGGGAGCATTTGGCAACATAATTAGAACAGAAGTTGGAGAACCTTACGGACAATTTTATGGTTGGGTAACAGATGGTATTTTTCAAGAGCAGAGTGACATAGATCAATATACTCACGAAGGTGAAAAAATACAACCCAATGCGGTTCCCGGAGATGTTAAGTACAAAGACCTGAACAATAACGGAACAATTGATGATGGTGACATGGAATTTATCGGTAGTCCAATTCCCGATATTACTTTTGGTTTAACATTTAATGCCAGCTACAAAAAGTTTGATCTGAGCCTTGCGTTACAGGGACAAGCAGGAAATGAAATCTACAATGCAACCAAGTACTATTTTATGCGTTTCGATGGGCTTCAAAATGTTAGAACAGATTTTTTGGATGAGTATTGGACAGGTCCTAACTCTACAAACTCTCAACCCGCTTTAACGGCAAACGAAACGCGAAACAGTGCGAACTTTAGAAATTCAAACTATTATATTGAGAATGGTTCATATTTGCGTCTTAAAAATATACAGATCGGGTATAACTTCTCGCCAAAAGTTGCGAATGGTTTTATACCTGATTGCAGATTATATGTTGCGGCACAAAATTTACTGACAATAACAGGTTACAGTGGTTTTGAGCCTGAAATATCTGATATAGGTGTTGACCGGGGTGTTTATCCTCAGGCGACTTCATTTATGATTGGAACCGTAATTAACTTTTAATTTAAAATCGAACAACGATGAATAAGAAATATATATTAGTAATGATACTACTGGTTTTCTTTAGTGCATGTTCTGAAGACTTCTTAGAGAAAAAACCATTAGTTGAATCCTCTGCAGAATCATTCTTCTCAACAGAGGATGAAGCAAATGCAGCGATAATTGGCATCTATTCAATATTACAAAATGAACAAACTCAATTAGCTCCGTTTATGATAATTGGAGATGATTGTTCGGACGACTGCACCATTGGCAACAGCAATAGTTCAGCCTACTTCTGGCTTGGCGGGCCAGCAAGACAATTGTTACGGTTCGAACCATTAGCAAATAACTGGGTATCCAATGCGCTTTGGGGTCAGGGATGGAGAGGCATTACCTGGGCTACAACAGCAATAGAGCGTATTGACGGTAACGAGAATGTTTCTGAAAGCAAACAAGATCAATTTGTTGGCGAAGCATATTTTCTTAGGGCTCTTTATTACTTTCTTTTAATGCGCCAATACGGTCGACTACCGATTGTAGATCATACCCTTACTTACGACGAATATTATGCACCAAGAGCTACCGATGAACAAACCTGGGCGCATATTGAATCGGATCTTATAGAAGCAGCGAAGTTGCTGCCCGAAAAAAGTGAGTATGCACAAAGCGACTTAGGACGTGCAACCAAAGGTGCAGCCAATGCATTATTAGGTAGAGCTTATATTTATCAAGGCAAATTTGATGATGCATATACTGTATTGGGGACTGTAATAACGAGCGGCGAATATGATCTTGAACCTGTTTACAGTGATGTATTTACACTTGAAAAAGAAAACGGCATTGAATCAATATTTGAAATTCAACACGGTATCTCAAATACAGGTTGGGCCAACGGTAACGAAGGTTCTATCCTTTCGTTTTACGAACACGATGCCGATCCGGATGATGATGTGAAGTGGCATAATGGATGGTCGATGCACTGCCCCACCCAGGATTTGGTTGATAGTTACGAAGAAGGTGATCCAAGAATGGAAGCAACGATAATTTTTCCCGACGAAATGTTTGACGGTCATATTAATAAAAATGCGGCAAGTTCAACGGGTTACCAACCTAAAAAATGGTACATTCCATACGACCAGCGATCTCAATCCGACCAAAGTGATAATCCAAAAAATATTGGCTTTTATCGCTATGCTGACGTATTGTTATATATGGCTGAAGCTGCAAATGAAACAAATAAGCCGGGAGAAGCACTTGGTTATCTTGAACAAGTTCGTTCCAGAGCGAGATCCAATGCTGCAGGAGAAAATGTTCTTCCTGAAATTACTGAAACCGGCAAAGATGCCTTACGCCAGCTAATTTGGCAAGAACGCAGAGTAGAACTTGCATGCGAAGGACAACGTTTCTGGGATCTTGCAAGACAAGGAAGAGCAGGAACTGTTATGAAAGCTTACGCTGAAAAATATGATTCTTATAAAGGGCAATATTTTGTTGAAGGCGTAAATGAGATTTTCCCAATTCCTAGAGATCAGGTTGAGATTTCAAATGGAACAATGGACCAAAACTTTGGCTACGAAAGCAACTAAAAATTTAATCAAAGGGAGAAAGTAACAATTCTTTACTTTCTCCCTTTGTAAACAACATATTATTGCCTTTTTAATTTAAACCTGTCCATAAACCTATTATTTTTATTGTTTTTATATCTTATATCCAGTCTTAGCTTAATTAATACCTATAACTATGAAAGAACTTTTTTTTACATTGCTGTCTTTAGTAATACTTGTTAATGTTAATGCCCAGAGTAAAACCTACTTCCTCTCACCGGATGGAAATGATTCTAATTCGGGACTGTCCATAAATACCCCATGGCAAACCCTTGAAAAAATAAACCAGTTTACTTTTCAACCCGGTGATATATTACTGCTTAAATCCGGAGAAACCTGGCACGGGCAAATGTTTCCTAAAGGAGAAGGAGAAGTCGGAAATCCGATTGTAATTAGCAGCTATGGCGGCGATAAAAAACCCATAATAGATATTGATGATGCTGAAGGCGCTGCAATAAGGCTTGTGAATCAATCATGGTGGGAAATCCGAAACATTG
Source organism: Draconibacterium sp. (assembly GCA_035635015.1). Lineage (GTDB taxonomy): Bacteria > Bacteroidota > Bacteroidia > Bacteroidales > Prolixibacteraceae > Draconibacterium. The sequence continues at coordinate 7,508 of DASQBW010000157.1, forward strand.
AAGTTACCAGTGGCGATAAGCCAAAACTTGGAATTGGCCGCCAGGGTATCGTTGCCTTATACGAAGGCGATAATGCCGGTATTGAGCACATCGTTATTGAGGACTGTTTCATCCACGATGTATGGGGACAAATGGGGCCAAATACAAAATACAACGGATACAACAGTGCTGCTATTTATGTGGGAACTATTCTTGGTTCCGGAGAATCGGCTCAAAACAGTTATTACGATGATATTCTGATTCAGAACAACCGTATTGAACGCGTTGATAAATGCGGAATTGTAGTTTACTACGGCAGAAACGATGTACTTGTTAAAAAGAATTTCCTGGAGAATCTTGGTGGCGACGCCATATTTGTCAACGGACCTAACCAGGGTATGATTGAATACAACATTGCAAAACGTTCTTGTTTGCGCTCAGGAGATATGGACCTGGAAGGCGGAGAAGATTTCTGGCCACATACAGCAGCTATCTGGATACAAAACACAGAAGGAACCATTATGCAGTACAACGAAGTTTACCATACGGGAAGACAACCTAGAAATGGTGATGGATTTGCATACGATTTTGATTTTGATGCCAACAACTGCATCTTACAATACAACTACAGCCAAAACAACCATGGCTTTTTGCTGATAATGAATAATACTTTTGGCAACATTACCCGCTACAATATTAGTGAGAATGATCAAACGCACCTTATTCAAATGCAGGGAAGCATTGATGATCAGAACATCATTCACAACAATGTTTTTTATGTGGACTATGGAACAATCGACCTTGACTATTTTCTGCGCCAACCGGACAGAGAAAAGATTGGGGCTTATTTCCGAAACAATATCTTTTACGCACACGGTCAGGGCAGATTTCGTACAGCTTACACTTCGGGAGATCCTGAAGTGAGAAATTTTGATGTTACTTATAAAGTTCCGTCATCTGTGGCGGCACAAATGTTTCGAAACAATTGTTTCTATGGCACATGGCTAAACGGCGTTCCTGAAGATCCTGAAAGAATTCTTGAGGATCCTATGTTCGTGGCTGCCGGAACCGGTGGAGAAGGACTTTCAACACTTGGTGGCTATAAACTAAAACCCGAATCACCATGCATTAACGCGGGTACTCCGGTGGCATTTGTAGATCATGATTTTTGGGGCAATCCGGTAAATGATGGCTCAATAGATATTGGACCATATGAGCAAATCGGATCAGGTGTTTTTGGAGATCCGGAGGCACAGGAGGAACTCAATCGCACTAAAAAAGCAGAGTTAGATATTTTACTCACTAAAATGACATTCCCGGAAAGTATTACAGTGCCTGAAGAAGGCGGCGAAGTTTCAATTTCACTTCAGAATCCAATTTCGCCAGCCATTTCGGGAAGCATAAAAATTAATGGGGAAAATGTAAGAGTCAGACCAGAATCAGTTGAAATTGACAATACAGAAAGAAATAATTTCACCTTCCAATTCAGACCAATTGATAATCTAAGTGCTTCCTCCAGCGTGTCTGTTACCCTGGAAGAAAATGGACTGGAAGAAACTTTTGAATTGCCTGTTTATTACTCACAGAAGAAAACATTGGAAAGTATGGAAACTTACCAAATAGATGGAA
>DASQBW010000158.1:0-11087 GCA_035635015.1 Draconibacterium sp.
GTGTGGGTAATGCTCGGAAATTGCTTGAAGATATCCGGGCAGGAAAGAGCGAATTTCATGCCATAGAAATTATGAGCTGCCCCGGCGGATGTATCGGAGGCGGTGGACAACCATATCATCATGGCGATGCAGGTATTTTGAAAAAACGACAAGCTGCCATCTATCAGGAAGATAAGAATAAAACCTTGCGTAAATCGCATGAGAATCCACATATTCTTGAGTTGTACGAAAAATTCCTGGGTGAACCGATGAGCGAAAAAGCGCATCATCTGTTGCACACCGAATATTTTGACAGGACCTAGTGGACATTCGTCATTTGTCAATAGTCATTAGGATTTAAAAGGTGGTTATTATGAAGTTAGAAGATTTAGTTGTTTATAAGTTGGCAATGAAAATTGGAGAGGAAATATATGCTATTGTCGATAATTGGGAAAGCTTTGATAAATGGACAACTGGAAAGCAGTTAGTTGAAGCTGCTGACTCTATGGCTTCAAATATCTCAGAAGGTTATGGGAGATACTTTTTTAAAGAGAATAAGCAGTTTCAGTATTATTCCAGAGGATCTCAAAGTGAGACACGAACCTGGCTACAAAAAGCCAGAAACAGAGGTCTGGTCGATGAGGTAACTTATCTTCATTTAATGTCAAAATTGGATGAACTTGGTAAGAGACACAATAATTACATTAAATCTATTGGGAGCAGCAACAGTGACCAGTGACCAGTGACAAATGACTAGTGACTAATGAATGTCTGTTAAAGAATTGAATTTTTATATTTACAATTAACGAGTTAAACAAACAATCATGCCAAAAATTAAATTAGCTGAGAATACAGTACAACTCATAAAAGATATTTGCAAGGAGTTCGCAAATAAGGAAAGCGAATTAATAAACGTACTTCACCAGGTGCAAAGTAAGTTGGGCTATTTACCCGCTGAAGTGCAGGAAGTAATTGCAAAAGAGCTCAAAACATCGGTAGCAAAAGTATATGGTGTTGTAACTTTTTACAGCTTTTTCACAATGATTCCGCAGGGCGAAAACCCGATCTCCATTTGTATGGGAACAGCCTGTTATGTTCGTGGTGCCGAGCAGGTGTTAAACGAATTTAAGCGACAGCTGAAAGTTGAAGTGGGGGAGTCGACCGAAGATGGCAAATTTTCCATTAACTGTTTACGTTGTGTTGGAGCCTGTGGTTTGGCACCTGTGGTAACCGTTGGCGAAAAGGTTTATGGCCGGGTAGCTCCAAGCGATGTAAAGAAAATTATTGCTGAATATCAGGCGATAAAATGTTAGACAATTAAAAAATTATTGTAGAAATAAAATCTTTCTCTCCGCAGTTTTGCGGGGAGATTTTTTTATCCATCTGTTACAGCATTAATGGAGAAAATTGAGATATTGTTTTCAGAAGTGTTCAGGTAAATAATTAAATAAAATGTGTGATTTTTTCGATTGCAATTGCCTGAAGTGACTAGGTAGCAGAGATACTTTTTATAAAGTGAATACTGCGCTCATTAAAAGCATTGGGTTGATCAATATTGCAAACATGACCACTGTTTTTAATAACCTCCAGTTTAGAGTTAAAATGTTTCTGTACAAGGTTCGAAACCATAGGCAAAAACATGTGGTCGCGATCGCCCATCAGATAAAGCACAGGTGCTGATGCTTCTTTTATCAGAAATTCCTGCAGGTTATCTCTTATTTCGGTCGACATCCGAAGCCACTTCCTAAATTCTTTCTCTCCTAAACGAATGGCTTCTTTAATAAAAAGTTTTCTCGATTCGATGTCCTTTTTGTATGGGATTAGAATCCATGCATTAATCTTGTACAACCACATATACGGGAAAATGGATTGCAACAATTTGGCAACCGACACCAACACATTAATGCGCGAATTAAACTGAACAATAGCACCACCCAGAATGATAGACTCAGCGCGGCCGGGAGCCAGTTTGTCCATAGCCCGGATGACGATACAACCCAAAGAAATACCTACCAGATGAGCTTTCTCAATTTTCAGATGATCCATTGTGCGGATAACATCCAGCGCAATTTCATCAAAAGCATAAATTTCTTCTTTTGTATATTCCTTTTTCGATTTTCCATGTCCGCGTAAATCAACCAAAAGTACATTGAAGTGCTTCTTGAATTCACGCATTTGTCTGAACCATACTACATTGCTCCCTCCGGCGCCGTGTACAAACACTACCCAAGTATCAGACGACTCATGTGGAAATACTTTGTTGTAAAGCATGGTGCAAAAATAAAATTATTTCAAAATAACAACAACGTTTATGTTTGGTGAATACTTAAAAATTCTTAAGAGCCCGCTAATTTATATTCGGGTTTGTACAGTTTTTTATGTGTTTCGGCAAGTAGTTCTTTTAGCGGGATATTTGCCGGTATTTTTTCGGTATTAATTTTATCGATGTTGGCTTGTGTTGGCAATTCGCCCGGAAACCAGTGACTTTTTTCCATGAAAGTTTTGTAACGGTATTTGGCGTAATCAATCATATCATAGGCTTTCCATACCCGGCGTAAGCGCAGAACTTCGGGTATATTTATTCCCGACGGGTCATTTTGCAGTTCAAAACCTTCGTATGCTGCATACGGATCATCGTATAAGAAGCCATCCAATTTTAGTTTGGTTTCATAATCAGTTTTACTCCATGGCGATGTGCTTGGAAAAATCCCTTTCATTTCATCAAAATGCGCTTTTTCGGTAATGCCGAACGAAAGTGTATGAATCGCCGGGTTGTTCAGACAAAACCGTGCATTCCATTGAATAGGTGTTGATGGGAAAGTGGCATTTTTAACTTTGTCAGGGGCATTGAACAGCTGCCCTCCTTTGTCGTTGGGCGAAATAATAAATACACCCATATCGTTTGCTGCCGCCATTTGCACGGCTGCCAGGTTACGCTGATTAAAATAATAATAATGAAGATTTACAAATTCAAAAAGTCCGGTTTCAATGGCACGAACAATTGTTTCTACAGGAGCGTGAGTGCTAAACCCCACGTGTTTAATAATTCCTTCTTCTTTTAATTTTAACAAAGCCTCAACTGCACCTCCTGTTTTACAGCTTTGCTGAAGTAATTCTTCGTTGTTAATTCCGTGCCATCCATAAAAATCAAGGTAATCGGTTTGTAAATCCCTTAATTGATTTTCCACCATTTCGTAAGTTGCATCGGCAGTAAGTGGACTCCCTTTGGTCATTAAATGATAGAAAGTACGAGGAATTGCCAACTCTTCATTGAGTACCTTGCCGTAAACCGTCTCACTTTTTTTATAACCCCGTGCGGTTTCAATATGGTTGATTCCTGCATCAATTGCAAACTTAACGGCATTCACGCAGTCTTCGTATGTTGCTTCAGGAATGTCATGGCGCGGATCGTCCCAAACGTGCCTGAAACGCATCCCTCCCAATGTAATTGTACTCAGGTATTTTTCTGTTTTCCCAAAACGACGGTATTCCATCCCGCTCTTTTTATTTAGAATTACGGACATAATATAGTAGAATAAATAGTATTTTATGCTGCCAAAGGTAGGCTTTTATATAAGTTCTAAAACCGAAAGAAGTTCAAGTTAGCTTTAAATCCATACGTTTAACATCACCCGATTCTTTAATTTATTGCTGTTAGGTTTACATCCGGTATAAATATTTTGCATGGAATGAATTCTTAGTATTAATTAGAGGATGTGTTACAAGAATACTTTTTCTAATTATCTTTGCTTCTATGCAAAAAAACGATTCAGAAAAACCATTAATATTGGTGACAAACGACGATGGAATTCATGCAAAAGGATTGCGTGAACTGGTAGAAGTAATGCATTTTTTTGGAGATGTTGTGGTTATTTCTTCTGAAATTTCAATGTCGGGAAAGGCATGTGGTATTACAGTTGATAATCCGTTGCGAACAGTACCTGTTGAACAGATTCACGGAGTGCCAACCTTTAAATGCAACGGTACACCGGTTGACTGTGTTAAACTTAGTTTTAATGGTTTACTCGAACGAACTCCAGATTATGTGGTTTCTGGAATTAATCATGGATCTAATTCTTCCATCAGTGTAATTTACAGCGGAACAATGGGAGCAGCCATCGAAGGAGGTTTACATGGCGTGCCTTCGGTTGGATTTTCGTTGGAGGATTATAGTCCCGATGCTGATTTTTCGAAAGCAAAACTTGTTGTAGCACGTGTTTTTCAAAATATTATGGAAAACGGAATTCCTGAGTTTAGCTGTTTAAACGTAAATATTCCGAAAGGCAAACCCGAAGGTATAAAAGTTTGCCGGCAGGCACATGGAAAGTGGATGGAAGAGTTTGAAAAAAGAACAGATCCGCACGGACGAGAATACCATTGGCTATCTGGATATTTTAAAAATCTGGAAGAAGAGACCGAAGGAACCGATATTTTTGCTTTGAAAAATAATTTTGCTTCGGTAGTTCCCGTTAGAGTAGATATGACCTGCTATGATACAATGGAACAAATCAAATCCTGGAAATTTTAAAATGCGAAGAAGTAACAATAATAAATACGACAAGGTTGGTGTGGGTTTTTTATCCGGACTGGTTTTGCCGGTTATCGTTTTTTTTCTTTTTTATCTCATAGGTGAAAACGATGTGTCATTTTTTGAATATATCGATAGTATGTGGCGTATACAGGCGTTGGTAAAAGTTGGTAGTTTATGTGTTTTTACCAATGTTGCAGTTTTTTGGATATTTCTGCGGTTAAAATTCGAAAAGGCTGCACGCGGAGTATTGGGCGCTACTATCCTTTACGCCTTTGTGGTGTTAATCTCAAGAGCTTTTTAATATGCGATATTATCTCATAGCCGGCGAAGCATCGGGCGATTTGCACGGATCGAACCTGATGAAGGAACTGAGGCTAGCCGATAAAAAGGCGGATTTTTGTTTTTTTGGCGGCGAAAAAATGCAGGCTGTTGGTGGCCAATTGGTAAAACACTACCGCGAAATGGCTTTTATGGGGTTGGTGAATGTGATTCTGAATTTAAAGACCATAAAACAAAACTTGGAGTTATGCAAAAAGGATTTACTCAGTTATGATCCTGATGTGCTGATCTTGATTGACTACCCCGGATTTAACCTGCGAATTGCTGAGTTTTCCAAACAAAACAACATAAAAGTTTATTATTACATTTCCCCAAAATTGTGGGCATGGAAAGAATACCGCGTAAAAAAAGTACGTGCTTTTGTCGATGAAATGTTTACCATTTTTCCATTTGAAACGACTTTTTACAAAAAGCACGGCATTGCTGTAAATTATGTGGGAAATCCACTGTTTGATTCAATAAAAGAGTTTGAGAAAACAGCGCAGTCAGAAGCAGATTTTAGAACCAAAAATAATCTGGATGAACGGCCGATAATTGCATTGTTGGCTGGCAGTAGGGTGCAAGAGATAAAAGGTACTTTGCCCGTCATGAAAAAAGCCGTTGAAGGCCGGAATGATTACCAGGTGGTGCTGGCCGGTGTTTCGTCGGTTGACAAAGAATTGTATGACGGTATCTTGAAAAACAGCAATATAAAAGTGTTGTACGAATCCACTTATGATATACTGAATAACGCACATGCAGCTTTGGTTGCCTCCGGAACGGCGGCACTGGAAACAGCTTTGTTTCAGGTTCCGCAAACCGTACTTTATAAGGTTGAAGGTGGTGTTTTGATGCATTATATTATGGCAGCTGTTTTGAAAATTAAGTGGGTCTCGTTGCCCAATATTATTTTGGGTAAAATGGCAGTAAAAGAGTTGCTTCAAAAAGATATGACTGTTAAAAAGGTGAACGCAGAATTGGACCGACTGCTAGGCGACGAAGAGTATCGCGAAAGGATGCTGTCGGATTACAGGGAAATGCAAAAGTTAATGGGCGAGCCGGGATGTTCGAAGCGGGCCGCCGAAAAAATGGTTGAATTGTTATCTTTGAAATCTCAACATAAATCATAAGCGTGTACAGCCTGTTTAAAAAAGAAATAAAAACTTTCCTTGGATCGTTGATCGGTTACCTTGCCATTCTGGTTTTTTTATTGGTAAGCGGTTTGTTTTTGTGGGTTTTCCCCGGCAATTATAATATTCCTGAAAATAATTATGCAACGCTACAGGGGCTTTTTACACTGGCGCCATGGTTGTACCTGTTTTTGGTACCGGCTATAACCATGCGCATGTTTGCCGATGAAAAACGTAGCGGAACCATAGAGATTTTGCTAACACGGCCATTAGCCGATTTTCAGTTGGTAATGGCTAAATTTTTGGCCGGTCTGGTACTAGTAGTATTTTCTATATTGCCGACCTTGCTCTATTTTTTATCGGTTTACCGGCTAGGCAACCCGGTAGGAAGTATCGATACCGGCGCAACCTGGGGATCGTTTATGGGGTTGTTTTTTCTGGCAACAATTTATGTTGCAATTGGTATTTTTGCTTCGTCGCTTACTGATAACCAGATCGTTTCTTTTATTGTCGCGATGTTGGTTTCCTTTGTTTTTTACCTCGGTTTCGAGTTTGTGGCTTCGGCAAATGTTTCATACCTGTTGGAACAACTTTTTTCGTGGCTGAGCATCAACGACCATTACCTCTCAATATCGCGTGGCGTTGTTGATATGCGCGATATTCTGTATTTTATTGGGATGGCCTTTTTGTTTTTATATGGTACAACTATGATTTTACGAAAAGGCAAGCTCCGAAGAACAAAGGCAAAAGTTCGGGCGGTTGTCGTTCCGCTGGTTGTTTTACTTATACTGGCCATTTCGTCCAACTTTTTATATCGCATTGACCTTACTGCCGAAAAACGTTATTCCTTATCGGATATTAGCAAACAAATGGTGAGCGGTTTGGAAGGACCGTTAGAAGTTGAGTTGTATTTAAGTGGTGAGTTGGAAGCGGGATTGCGAAAAATACAAAACGAAGTATTAGAGAAAATTGCGGTGCTAAATGCCTACAGTACCTCTCCAATCCGGGTACGCATTTTTAATCCTTACAGCATTGGGAATATCGATAAGCAGGAAGAGTTTATTGCAGATTTGGTAAATAAGGGAGTGCCGCGCATTAATTTCAGGCATAAAACGGAGCAGGGAGTTGCCTCAAAATTTATTTTCCCCGGAGCAATTATTCGATATAAGAATAAGGAACTGGCGGTAAATTTTCTGAAAAATAATCCGTATACAACTTACGAAAATAACTTTAATCATTCGGTTGAGACCATCGAATTCGAGCTGGTAAATGCATTCCAAAAGTTAATGCGAAAGAAAAAATCAGTACTCGCCTTTCTGCAGGGGCACAATGAAGCCAATCAATACGAAGTGTCAGATATTGCCCGTGCGCTTTCTGCCGATTTTGAAATTGACATGCTTAAGGCTGCGGAACTGAAAGATTCGGATGTTGATATTTTAGTGATCGCCAATCCGAAAAAGGAATTTCCCGAAACTTCCAAAATTGCTATCGACCAGTATTTGATGAAAGGTGGAAAACTGATGTGGCTGGTAGATCCAGTGCAGGTAAGTCTCGACAGTCTAAGTAAAGGATTTCAAACGTATTCGTTCCCAAACGACATGAATTTGGGAGACCAGCTTTTTCGTTACGGTATTCGTTTAAATTACGAATTGCTGCAGGATGTTAACTGTATTCAAATTCGTGTAAATACTGCAGCTCCTGGCAATCCACCGCGTTATACAACCAATCCGTGGTATTATTCACCGCTGCTCACGCCAAAAGATAATCACCCGATTGGCCGTAACCTCAACTATGTAAAAACGGAATTTGTTTCTTCACTCGATACGGTTTCTGCTAGTTCAACTATCCGAAAAGAGGTGATTTTGAGTACATCGCCTTATGCACGCCGGATAAAAGCGCCTTCTTCAGTAAGTCTGGCAAATATTAATAATCCTCCGGTACGAGAGTTGTTTACGCAGTCGGATATTCCAGTTGGCGTTTTACTTGAAGGTGTTTTCACTTCAAATTACAAAAACCGAATGGTGGAAAACTACGGTTATTCTTCTTCTGATTTGATTACGGAAAGTAAACCAACGCAGATGATCGTTATTGCCGACGGCGGAATGATCTCCAATAAAGTAAATTATTCTACCAATCCGCCTAAAATTCAGGAACTTGGATTTGATGAAGTGTCGGGGCAGGTTTTCGGGAATAAAGAGTTTTTGATCAATGCCATTTCGTACCTTGATGATAAACAGGGAATAATGCAGTTGCGTGGCCGTTCGCTGAAGTTGCGCCTGCTCGACAAAGTTAAACTGCGAGAAGACGCTTCCTTTTGGAAAGGACTGAATGTATTGATTCCATTACTGCTGATTAGCCTTTTCGGTCTGGTTTACAACCTTGTTCGTAAATACCGATACAATCGTTCATAAAATAGGGGAAAATCCCTTTTGAAGCGATAGGTATAATTCATGAAAGTTTGTATATTCGTGTACTTAGATTGGTTGTAAATTAGAACCAATAATAAGACGAATTCAAAAAAATAAATCGAAATTAATGAAGTTTGTAGTTTCAAGCACCGAATTACTGAGCCACCTTTCTGCAATCAGCAAGGTAATCAGCAGTAAAAGTACAATGCCAATTCTCGATAACTTCTTGTTTCAGTTAAGCGAAACAGAGTTAACCATCACCGCTTCCGATCTGGAGTCGACTTTAATTACCAGTCTCGAGTTGGACAATATTGAAGGTGAAGGCGCAGTTGCCGTTCCGGCCAAATTAATTACAGATACCTTAAAAGAATTTCCGGAGCAACCACTTACATTTCAGATTGATGGTAAATCTTACCTCGTTGAAATTTATTCCGACAATGGTAAGTTCAGTATTATGGGGCAAAATGCCGAGGATTTTCCGGAGCAACCTCAGCTGGATGAAGAAGCTGCATCTTCGATTGATGTAAGCCATGTTGTGCTGCAAAAAGGGATTGAAAAAACTTTATTTGCTACGGCCGACGATGAATTACGCCCGGTTATGAACGGTATTTACGTGGAGTTGACACCGGATTACGTTAGCTTTGTAGCTTCCGATGCACACAAGTTAGTACGTTACCGCCGTTTAGATGCAAAAGCTGAATTCGAGTCTTCGTTTATTTTGCCTAAAAAACCGGCCAGTTTGTTGAAAAACCTGCTGCCGAAAGAAGAGTTTGACGTAAAACTGGAATTCGATGATAAAAACGCCTTTTTTACGCTAAGCAACTACAAACTAATTTGTCGTTTGGTAGAAGGAAATTACCCAACCTACAACTCGGTAATTCCAACCAACAATCCAAACAAAATGATCATCGACCGCCTGAATTTCTTTAACACAGTAAAACGTGTATCTGTATTCTCAAACCAGGCGAGCAATCTCGTGAAACTTACAATCTCCGACAATCAGTTGGTGGTTTCGGCACAGGATATTGATTTCTCTATTTCAGCAGTTGAGCGCATTAATTGCGAATATGAGGGCGAAGAAATTGAAATTGGTTTTAAATCAACTTTCCTTCAGGAAATTCTCACCAATATTTCAACCGGCGATGTAAAGGTTGAAATGAGCGACCCAACGCGCGCAGGTTTGTTACTTCCGGCTGAAAATGAGGAAGACGAAGACATGTTGATGTTGCTAATGCCAATGATGATAAACGTTTAAAAAAGTAAAACGATAAACCAAAAAGGTATCCAAAAAACGAAGGTTTCAGGGTACCTTTTTTAATTCATACCCACCATGAAGCTACATTTAAAAAATGCTTTGGTTTTTTTAGATCTGGAAACCACCGGAATTAACATTGTTACGGATCGAATTGTAGAGATTGCTTTGATAAAAGTAAATGTTGACGGAACAGAAGAAGAAAAACTGATGCGTATAAATCCTGAGCAGCCGATTCCGATTGAGGCTTCATTGATCCATGGAATTTACGATGAGGATGTAAAAGATGCGTCAACCTTTAAAGAAGTTGCAAAAACACTGGCAAAATTTATTGAGGGTTGCGATTTGGCAGGTTTTAATTCCAATCGTTTTGATATTCCTTTGCTGGCTGAAGAATTTTTGCGTGCTGATATTGATGTAGATTTTAAAAAGCGTAAATTTATTGATGTGCAGGCCATCTTTCATAAAATGGAAAAACGTACGCTGGCAGCAGCATACAAATTCTATTGCAACCAGGAATTAACCGATGCACACAGTGCCATGGCCGATACGAAAGCAACTTACGAAGTGCTGAAATCTCAGCTTGATAAATACAAAGGTGTGGAGTATGAAGATGCAAAAGGTAAAAAATCAACACCGATTGAGAACGATGTGGACAAGTTGAGCGAATTCTCGTCGTACGACCGCAATGTTGATTTTGTCGGCCGTATTGTTTACGACGAAAATGGCGTTGAAGTCTTCAATTTTGGAAAGAACAAAGGAGTGCCTGTCGAGCAGGTGCTGGAAGAACAACCCGGCTATTTTGGCTGGATTCTGAACAGCGAATTTCCGCTGTATACCAAAAAGGTGCTTACGCAGTTGAAACTAAAAATGATGAGTAAATAAAGCTCGTAGCTAGAAGCTCGAGGCTCGTAACTTATTTATTATGAAAATAATTTGTATAGGAAGAAATTACGTGGCTCATGCAAAAGAGTTTAACGAATCGGTTCCGGATGAACCCATTCTTTTCATGAAGCCCGATACCGCTTTATTGCGAAATAACGATCCATTTTATATCCCGGACTGGACCAACGAGGTGCATCACGAGATTGAGTTGGTGATTAAGATCAACCGTATTGGTAAAAACATTGAGAAACGATTTGCACACCGTTATTACGATGAGGTGGGGTTGGGAGTTGATTTCACGGCCCGCGATGTACAGGCGCAACTTAAAGCAAAAGGCCTACCCTGGGAAAAAGCAAAAGCTTTTGACAAGTCGGCAGTTTTGAGCAATACCTTTTTGCCAATATCAATTTTCCCCGATCAGGAGGCCATTGGTTTTCGTCTCGATATAAACGGCGATACCGTTCAGGAATCGCATTCGGGGATGATGATCTTTGATTTTGATGAGTTGATTGCCCATATCTCAAAATATGTTACCTTGAAAATTGGCGATTTGATTTATACCGGAACACCGGCAAATGTTGGCC
>DASQBW010000159.1:0-3176 GCA_035635015.1 Draconibacterium sp.
GATACCCTTAAACAAATAAGTAATCATAAGATTGAAGATTACTTTGAATATAATGGAAATCCACTTGTTTATAATCCAATTATTCACAATGATGATGGATTTAACTGGTCTATTGATGATCCTGACTCAATGAAAAAGTTATGTCCAATCTTATATGATTACTATCCAAAATTCAAATTGGCTCAAACACTTAGTCGCAACCATCTAGTTATTAGCAATTTGATAAAGTGAAAAATAAAAAGAAAATACTTTTATAGTTTAAATTTAAACAGCAATAAAAATGATTGATAGAAGAAATATTTTAAGCATTGATGGTGTAGCGGAATACACAACTTTAAGCAAAGCAACGATTTACAGAAAGGTATGTCAGAATGAAATTCCGCATCACAAAATTGGGGCTAGGACATTGTTCCTCACCAATGAAATAGATGAATGGGTTATGAATGATGGGAAAATGGTAGATAAACTTCCTGAATTGAAAATTATTTGATTATGGCAACATTTAAAGTGCTGCAAGATAAAAGATACAAAAGAAAAGACAATTCATACAGGTATTGCTTACGAGCTATCGTAGATGGAAAGGTGCATTATCTACCATTAAAGCTGGCACTTTCAGAGAAACAGCACAATGATGTTTTCATAAAAAAGGTAATGAGTAAGTCCTATATTGATTTACGTGACGAGATAAATAACCTTGAAATCAAGGCACAAAGAATTTACAGTTCCATGAAAATCTTTGATTATATCAGGTTTAAGCAAAAGTTTTATGGGACTGATGAAATTGATGAAGAAAATGATCCGGAATTACCCCAAACTCTTGCCATTAAAGGTCTGTTCAATTATTACATAGACCACGCTGATATAAAAGATGCAACCAAAGTACATATGCGAGTTGCCAGAAACATGCTCGAAGCTTTCCATCCAAATGTTTACGTTGACGATATCAATGTTAAGTTCTTGAGAGCATTTGAGAAATCCCATGCAGATAAAGGAAAAAGCACTTTAACCATATCTTCCTATTTAAGAGATTTACGAACCGTTATAAATTATTTCAGGAACGAGAAAAAGATAATCCCAAGTAATATCAAATATGTTTTTGGTCATGGCGGATACTCTATAAAATCATTTAGAAAGAAAAAAAGTGTGCTTCAGGATGAAGAAATATTAAAAGTCATTGAAATGGAAGATTTTGAGAGTGACAAACAGGAATATGCTAGAAACTTATGGTTGTTGATGTACTATGGATCGGGTATAAATCCAGTAGATTTATTAAAACTTCGTTGGAAAGATATTGAAAATGACCATGCACATTTTGTAAGGACAAAAACCGAAACAACAAGAAAGGATATTGAAGAAATTACTATTCCACTCACCGAAGAATTCAAGTTTTACTTGAATAAAGTATGTGATCCACTCAGTCCATTTGTACTGGGGAATCTCAAACAAGGATATTCGGGTAAAACTCTGTTAAATAGAAAGCTCCGGATGCGAAAAGAAGTTAACAAGGAATTAAGAGCAATACGAACTAAACTAAACTTGAAAGCACCCTTATTAATGGGTACTGCAAGACATGCATATGCCAGCAGTTTGAAACGTAGTGGAGTCCCTGAAGGATTTATTGGAGAAATGTTAGGTCATAGTGATCCAAGAACGACCATGCATTATCTCGATTCCTTGGATGTCAAAAAAACCTTTGATGTGAATAAACATCTTGTAAAAAGCACGAAAAATGGAATTGCCAAAAAAGATGTTGATGAAAAATGAATTAATAGAGAGTATTGGAAATTTTAAAGTGTAGATTAATTTATGGCTCTATCCCAAATAACTATAATTAATTACCCAATGAATAAGAAATATTACATCAATTCGAACACCTGTAAATTCAATTTTACAGGTGTTTATTCGTGTAGGATCATACCAAATAAATTCTGCCAGTAAAATTGCCAGCAAATGGTAAAATGGAGACAAACTATGTTTTAATCCATATTATATAAGTTTGAAAGTAAAACAGATACAAACTATGATAGACCACGAAAAAGTCACCCTAACTTACTGGCAGTCAAAAGGTCAGCGGTTCGATTCCGCTATTCTCCACAAAACAAGTAAGGAGTTACAATATTTTTGTAGCTCCTTTTTCTTTTGCGGTTTGCTTGAAAATGTTCATCTATCTGTTTTGGGAATAGGTTAAAATGAGTTGTACACAACTCATTTTTTATGCTTACAGCAACTTACGGGATGCAGGATCTTTTATTAAAATCTCATCTCCTTCTTCAGCGCCGGAAATTATCTCACAATAATCCTTACCAATAGCACCAATAACGATCTCTGTACGTACAGTTTCCTTACCTTTTTTTAACAGCACATCCATGTGTTTTGAAATTGACATGCCCGGCAGTTTACGCACCCGCAGGACATTTTCTTTGTCGTTGGCTAAAACCAACATATTTATATCAGTCAGTCCTTCCAGTTTGTGTTGTTCATCTTCTGCCACAAAAACATCAAATTGAATTGATGTGGAATCTTCGGTAAAAGCAACCTGCCCGATAGTTCCCTGAATCTTTTGATCATTCACCCCAACCTCAACATTCCCTCCGGGCCGGATTAAAGAGGTCTTATTTTTACCTGCTGTACCAATTATTTTATACGAATCTTCGTCTTCTACTTTAATTAATGCCTGATCGAGGGAAGCATATTCCCCCACATTCCCCGCTATCTCAAGCAGAATGCCAGATACCGGAGCCTTCACATCAGTCTTTTGTAACATCTCATTTTGTTCACGCAGGCTTTTTTCATAAGCCCTTATTTGTAACTCGAGGTTTTGTCCATCCATTTCGAGCTGTTTTAAACGCAGGTCATTCTTTTCGGCCTGATTGTTTAAGTCATTCTCGGCCATGACAATATTTTGTTTAAGTTGTTCTACTCTTGTCTCAGAGGTTCCGCCCGCCTCAAGTAATTTTTGTTGTTGCTCTAAGGATGATTTTAATTGAAGTATACGTGATTTCCTGGTTTCCTCTCCCTGAACAAGATCAAAACGGGAGCTTTTTACATTTAGCCTGTTCTTCTCGAGGGTATTTCTTTTCTGAAGAAGCTGATTGTTCAGATGTGTAATTTCATCTTGTATTTTTGTTTTGTCGAGCTGCAAAATAAGTTCGCCTTTGTTTACATGCTCCCCGGGT
>DASQBW010000160.1:0-2949 GCA_035635015.1 Draconibacterium sp.
GTTCGATAAAACTTTTATGAACGATTTTATTCTTTTTTGTAACGGTAAGAATATTGCTTCAGGTCTTGATCATGGCACAATGACACGCGAAAGTATTCTTTTGAAAAATCCGGATGTAATTATTATTGCTGAAATGGGAGGATTTGGAGAACAGGAGAAAGAGGTTTGGGAAGCTTATGATTCTATGTCGGCAGTGAAGAACGATAAAGTGTTTTTAATAGCATCGGAAACATCGTGTAGTCCAACACCTGCAAATTTTGTTAGTGCGCTTGAAGATGTATACCGTTTTGTTAGCAAATAATATGGAGAAAGGATTGGTACATATTTACAACGGCGATGGAAAGGGAAAAACTACTGCATCAGTTGGTTTGGCCGTAAGAGCTCTTGGGCACGGTCATTCAGTCGTTTATGCATCGTTTTTTAAAAAGCCTGATTCATATGGTTACAATGAAATTAAGGTAATGAAAAAGCTGGGAGCAACGGTTTTTAGCTTCTCGGAAGGTATGCCAATGGCGAATCCGCAAATTACTCCGAAAGAATACCATGCTTCAACCGCTGAAGGATTAAAAATACTGATAGCTTTTGTAAAAGAGAATAGCACTAAGGTTTTGGTGCTTGACGAGATTTTGATAGCTGTAAAATACGGCTATATCAAAGAGAAGAAGCTGTGTGATCTTATCGATAAAAAGCCTATTGAAACCGAGTTGATTTTAACAGGCAGAGGTGCTACTGATAAAATTAAAGAAAAGGCGGATTACGTTACCGTTTTGACTAAAGAAAAACATCCTTACGATGCCGGAATTCAGGCACGTGTTGGTATCGAATTTTAATAGGAAACGACATTTTGTTTTCGTTATAAAGAAGATAAGTGAATAAAAAGTACATCAAATGGATTCTGTTTTTAGCGGCATTAGTTTTGCTGTTGGTTGTTTCTGTGCTTTTGTCGCTGTCTGCCGGAGAAGTAAAAGTTTCGCTTTCTCAGTTGCCCCAAATTTTAGCAGATAAAAGTAGCATTGAATATTCGGTGTTGGCAAAAATACGTATTCCAAGAATTCTGCTGGCCGTTGGAATAGGCGGAGCTTTAAGTTTGTCAGGTGCAGTGTTGCAAGGCATTTATCGTAATCCTCTGGTAGAACCTTATACTTTAGGTATTTCAGGCGGTGCAGCACTTGGGGTAGCCATTGCCATTGTATTCGGGTTAAATACCCTGAGTTTTTTGTCGTTGCCTGCATTTGGATTTCTGGGCGCATTAATCACGTTGTTTGTAGTGTACTTTCTGAGCATTAAACGTGGCGGACTAAGTATAAACAGTATGTTGCTGATTGGTGTTATGGTGAGCTTTGTTTCTTCTTCAGCAATGATGTTTTTAATGTCGATATCTACCACCGAAAACCTGCATAATATTGTTTTCTGGGTGATGGGATCGTTGGATGAGTCTAATAATTCACTAATTGCAATCGCATTTTATTCGGCACTGGCCGGACTTTTTATAAGTTATCTGTTTGCACAGACTTTGAACGCACTACGTTTGGGAGAAGTGAAAGCAAGACATCTTGGAATTAACACCGGATTGGCTATAAAACTATTGTTTTTTGTGGCTTCGTTGCTCACGGGAATTGCCGTTTCTGTGGCCGGAGTAATCGGATTTGTTGGCCTGGTAATTCCACACTTAATCCGACTGGTTATCGGTAATGATTACCGTATCCTTTTGGCCGGTTCGTTTTTGGGAGGAGCCATTTTTCTGATTCTTTCTGATACGATTGCCCGAACCATTATTTCTCCAAACGAATTACCGATTGGCGTAATAACCGGTTTTGTTGGTGGATTGGTTTTTATTATTGTACTGAGTCGCTCAAAATCACATTTCAAACTGAATTAGCATGGAACAGTTTTTTCATATCACTAGTTTTTCCTGCGGTTATCCCGGTAAGTTTTTACTGAAGGAGGTGAGTTTTAATGTGGCAAAAGGCGATTTTGTGGGAATTATCGGTCCAAACGGATCGGGGAAAACTACCTTGTTTAGGGGGATTTCAGGAGAGCTCCCTCCGTTAAAAGGAAGAATGGAGTTGAAGGGGTTGGATACCCGAAAAATGAATCTGAAGCAGCGCGCCCAGAATATTGCCATTGTTACCCAGAATATTGAAATTGGCAGTATGACTGTGGAGGAATATGTACTGATGGGGCGCATTCCGTATCATAAACAATTCCAGTTTTTCGAGACAAAAGAGGATTTTGGCATTGCCGAAAAATACATGAAGCTGACCGGTGTTGACAAGCTAAAAGGTAAGTATATGAATGCTTTGAGTGGAGGTGAGCAACAACTGGCAGGAATTGCCCGTGCTTTAACACAGGAACCCGATCTGCTTTTGCTCGACGAGCCAACTTCGCATTTGGATATTACCCACCAGGTACAAACACTGAATTTGATCCGGCGCCTGAGCCGCGAGCTGGGATTAACCGTACTAATGATCATTCACGACCTTAACCTGGCTGGTGAATATTGCGACTCGTTGATAATGATGCATGATGGGCATATTCGGAAACAAGGTTTGCCAACCGATGTACTTAATTACAACGATATTGAAGCTGTCTACGAAACTGTTGTGGTGGTGCGCACCAATCCCATTTCAAATAAACCGGTGGTATTTTTGGTATCGGAGGAGGTTATTGAGAATAATGAATAATTATTTAACCTTGATTATTGAAAAAGAGAATATGTTAAACCACACTAATATAATTGGTTGGGCTATTGTTTACGGGCTTGTTCATAAATCCTGTTATTTGTTTTGCCATCTTTTTCAAATTAATCATTGTTGTTAAAAAATGTGACTATCTTTGTCGGTGAATTTAGGTTCTCAAAATTTCTGTTTCAGAAATAAGATGAAAAGGGAATCCGGTGAAAAACCGGAGCTGTACCCGCAGCTGTAAGTTCTGTAGAAAAACAAACTG
>DASQBW010000161.1:0-1771 GCA_035635015.1 Draconibacterium sp.
ATTTTAGCCTTAGTGAAAAATTAGAAATATTAAACTTGCAAGATATCAAATTAGTTGCGGTTGCTAATGCTGAATCCTGTGATGGGGTTATTGATTCGAATGAAAATGCATTTTGCAAGAATAGGCCAAGTATTAATTGTGGATATTGCAGGGTGTATCCATCGGGAACTGCTTGCGAATTTACAATTGCAAGTAATCATGATTGCTATGATACAGGACATTAATAAATTATTATAAAATAGGGATGAGAGGTGTAATTCATGCCGATCAAGATCTTAAAATTATGTGTATTCCATTTATTTTCATAAAAACTAAAAATTTAAACATATGAAACGACTAAAAATTATTGCTATCAGCATGTTGTTTTTCTTAGCATTACTAAACATAAAGAAAGGAAGTTCCCATACGGACATGAATCTATCATTAAGTCAGTTGTTGGCTATTACGACAGCTAATGCAGAAGATTGTATCGGTAGCACTGACGGATTCTGTAAAAATGATCCAATCCAAAACGATGGTGTCTGTGTGGAACGCATGAGTGATATCTGTTGTAGGGAGACAGAAGAGTACAACCATGACTGTTATGCGGTTGGCTTATAAAATCATGTTGCTCGTTCAAAAGCATTGCTTTTCATGGAAGAGCAACAGCAATACTTCATTTGCTAAGACCTCTTTGTTTGCTTAATTGGATATTAATTATAATGAAACTTAAATATTTCCTATATGCTTCCTTTTTACTTTTAATATCGTGCCAGGGGAAAGTTAATGTGAATAACAAAAATGAAGCATTTATGAAGGAAGTTGGAGTGACAACTATTGATTCTTTTATAATTAGAATAGATAGTTTGTCACTACCATATAGTAATACAATTCAATATTATTCGGATTCTCTGAAGAATTATCTGACTTATTTTAATCAAGGCACCAATTCTATTTATTTCATTAATTATGAATCGAAACAAACAGAATTCGTCTGGAATAAGTCACGGAGTGTTCAGTCATATGATTCATATTTTCTTGTTAACAGTGACAGTATCTTTCTTTTTAACACTAAAAAAAAATTATTAGATAGATATAATCTTGATGGTGAGCACATCAGTCGCTATGACTTCAAATATGATATGATTCAAGATTCGACTATTTTACCTTTTCCTTATTTAACAACTAGTCTACCTCTAATTGTGAATAAAGATAATTTATATCTATCAGGGTATCATGTTGGTGAGTTTGGAGAAATGCCATTCCATAGAAAAACAATTATCAGGTACAATGATTCAGAAAATAAGATTAATTTCCTGGTTGATTATCCTGCGATATACAATAGTTATAACTGGGGAATTACATATTACTATATTACCTCAGTTTGTTTTAATTCGAACAAAAACTTGATTATAGTAAACTTCCCGTTGTCGCACGAATTATATGTTTACGATTTGATAAAAGAAGAAGGAAGTTATCTATATGCAAGCAGCAAACATATCAAGGCCATAGAACCGTTCTCAAGAGACAAGAATGATTTTATAGATTCTAAGGATCGATTAAAATATTACTTAACAAATGCATCTTACTCATCTGTGTTTTACGATAAATACAAAAATATATATTATAGAATTGCAGCGCTTCCAATGGAAGACAAAGACATTTTAAATAGAGATTTTTGGAAGAAAAGAAAATATACTGTAATATTTCTAAACGAACGTTTTGAATACCTAGGAGAAAGGTTTCTGGGTGGTATTTTGCCTGAGAATATTTTTATCAATGAGAATGGTAT
>DASQBW010000162.1:0-2229 GCA_035635015.1 Draconibacterium sp.
GAAACCAGTTGCGCGTAATCTTTATCGGGCGTCATCATGTAAGTGGTGAAACCCTCTTTTTCGGCTTTCTTAGCCAGTGTTCCAATCACATCGTCGGCTTCGTAACCTGCTTTTTCAATAATCGGAATATTAAAAGCCTCAATAATTTTACGAATGTATGGAATCGACTTACGCAGGTCTTCCGGCATTTCATCGCGATTGGCTTTGTATTCTTTAAACATTTCGTGCCTGAAAGTTGGCGCCGACACATCGAAAACCACAGCCAGATATTCCGGATCCTCTTTTTCTATTAACTGTACAATGGTGTTCGTTACACCCAGCATTGCCGATGTATTTACACCTTTTGAGTTAAAGCGGGGATTGCGGATAAATGCAAAATAACTGCGGTAAATCAGTGCGAAAGCGTCTAAAAGAAAAAGTTTTTGCTGTTTGTTTTCAGCCATAATATTAATTTTCAGGGTACGAAATTATTTATTGTCTTCGGCAAACCATTCGGCATACGATGTAGCCGTTTCGTAAAGACGAATACTATACAAAGAAACATCCTCGGGCATTTCTTGTTGAAGAACGCCGGCAAAATATACACACATATTTTCCGATGTGGGTTGGAAATCGTGAACGATTAACCGTTCCGTAGCTTTCAAAAGGTGCTCCTGGTTTTTATCAGCGTAAATTTGACTAACCACCAAACTGTGGTCGTAGATATTTACAATCTTGTCTTTCACCAGTTTTTTGAGCTTTCCAAAGTCAATTACCATTCCGTCTTTCGGGTGTCCTTTCTCCTCCCTTATTTCACCAAGTAAAGTAACTTCCATGTTGTAAGTGTGCCCGTGAATATTGCGGCACAAACCATCGTAATTGTGCAGCGCATGGCCCATTTCAAAATGAAACTTCTTGGTAACTCTAATCTTCGCCATCCGTGTATAAATTTAAAGACGTGAAATTACGGTTTTTATCCGACCTTTTATATTCAAGACTCAAATAACCTAACTTTTTTATAAAGAGTTTTGGGGAAGATGAACTTTGTCAGGCAGTGTGAAAAACCAAATGTTCTATAATTATTTTTAAGCCAATTGCAATTAAAATAATACCTCCTAAAATCAGAGATTGATGGCTTCTTTTTGCCGAAATGTTTTTCCCGAACAGCATCCCTAGCATAGCTGCAATAAAAGTAACCAAACCAATAACCAACACCGGAAATAAAATAGGTATTTCAAGAAAACCAAAACTTAATCCAACAACCAGGGCGTCAATACTGGTGGCTATCGAAAGTCCAATTAATACGCTTATTTCAAACGGATCGAAGTTTTTGAGTGTGCCATCTTCTTTAATACCTTCGACAATCATTTTCCCGCCAATTAATGCAAGTAAACCAAAAGCGATCCAATGATCTACCGAAGCGATCAAGTCTTTAAGCGCTTCGCCAATCAACCAGCCAATTACAGGGAAACTTGCCTGAAAAAATGCCAGTGACGCGGCAACCAATGTCGCCTGTTTAAACTTGATCTCTCGTTTCATCAAACCACAAGACACAGAAACCGCAAAGGAATCGAAACTTAAGCCAATACCGAGAAGTAAAAAGGTTATGAATTTTGCTGTAGTCATTGGTGTCGCAAAAATAACAAAATTAGTTTTTCAGCATACTTTGAATTTGAGCATGAAAATTATTCGACTATTTTTTTGAAAATGTTTGTTATAAAACTGAAACCAACTCGTCCAATATAACAGATGACCACTGAAGAGTTTAAAAATAAGGTAATTCCATATTCGGTAAAGCTGTACCCGATGTTGTTTCGTATTCTCAGAAATGAAGAAGAAACGCGCGATGCCTTACAGGAATTGATGCTCAGGTTATGGAACCGGAAGGATGAGCTGGTAAAGTGCACCAACCAGTCGGCCTACATAATTATAATGGCACGAAATTACAGTTTCGACCTATTGAAAAAGAAAAAGCCACAGGCGATGGATGAAAAGCATGAATACCAGATATTGAATATGGAAGCCGATGGAACAGATTCTGAGACAATTGAACGCTATGAGAAGGTAAAACAGGTGATAAAAGAATTGCCGGAGAAATACAGAACGGTTATTGAGTTACGCGACATTGATGGTTTTTCGTTCGACGAGATGAAAGAAATAACCGGTTACGAAGTGGCTAACCTGCGGGTAATTCTCTCGCGGGCCAGGCAAAAGGTAAAACAAGAAGTTGAAAAAATTTACGATTATGAC
>DASQBW010000163.1:0-4549 GCA_035635015.1 Draconibacterium sp.
GTCCGATAACTTTCCCTTTTAAATCTTTTCCCATGTTCATCAGGCGTTTCCCTTCTGCCTGGGCAATTCGTTGTACGGGAATACCCGACATCATGGCTACTACTTCCGCCACTTTGTGTTCATCTACTGATTCACGATGATTTAAAAGGTCTTTCTCCCATTGCTCTTTTGCTTCTTCTAGAAGCGTAAGGAGGTTTTTTTCTTTATCACGGTAATTCGCAGCCAATTCAAAGTTCTGACTTTTTACTGCTGAAATCTTATCATCTTTTGTTTTCTCAATTTTCTCTTCCAGCTTAACAATGCTGTCGGGAACATTAATGTTAGAAATATGTACCCGCGAACCTGCTTCATCAAGCGCATCTATCGCTTTGTCGGGTAAATAACGGTCGGTAATGTAACGAGCCGTTAATTTTACACAACTTTCAATGGCTTCAGGAGTAAATGTTACATTATGATGATCTTCATACCGTTCTTTAATATTGTTCAAAATAACAATAGTCTCATCAACCGATGTAGGATCAACCATCACTTTTTGGAAACGGCGTTCAAGTGCTCCGTCTTTTTCAATTTGCTGACGATATTCATCAAGCGTTGTCGCACCAATACATTGAATGTCTCCTCTTGCCAGCGCCGGTTTAAGCATATTGGCGGCATCGAGCGAACCGGTTGCACCACCTGCACCAACAATTGTATGAATCTCGTCGATAAACAGAATTACATTATTTACTTTTGAAAGCTCGTTTAATATCGCTTTCATACGTTCTTCAAACTGACCACGGTATTTTGTGCCCGCAACTATTGATGCAATGTCAAGGCTCACTACCCTTTTGTCAAAAAGAATACGTGATACCTTTTTACTTATTATGCGCAAAGCCAATCCTTCGGCAATCGCCGATTTTCCAACGCCTGGTTCACCAATAAGAATAGGATTGTTCTTTTTCCTTCGGCTGAGAATTTGGGCCAAACGCTCAATTTCTTTTTCTCTTCCAACAATCGGATCCAGACTATTCTCTTCTGCCAGTTTTGTGATATCGATTCCAAAGTTATCAAGCACAGGTGTATCCGATTTTGCACCTGCCGCTTTTTTGGCGCTTGATCCTCCTGATGGAGCTTTGCCAAAACCTTCGGCAGGTTCATCATCATCGCTATCCGGAAAGTCTGATTTTGCTTCAGGCAGATTATAGTCTTGCAACTGCGATTTAACCATATAGTAATTGATGCCCATCTCAACTAAAAGCTGAGTTATCAGGCTGTCGCTATCTTTTAAAATGGCTAATAAAAGGTGCCCGCTGTTTGCTGTAGCACTTTTAAAAGACCGTGCTTCAAGGTAAATCAACTTTAACGTTTTTTCAGTTGATTTAAGCATAATTAAATCCGCTTTTTGATTGATGTCTTTATCAGTGCGAATTTTGTTTTCGATGAGTTGTTTTACTTCGGCTAAATCAATATTGAGGTTTTCGAGAATATCAGTGGCAGTGCCTTCTCCATCTCTTAGTATACCTAAAAATAGATGCTCCTGCCCAATGTAATCATTCCCCAAACGAATTGCTTCCTCCCGACTATAGCCGATTATATCTTTTATTCTTGGTGAAAATTGTGAATCCATATATAGTTTTTTTTTATTCCTTTTATCACGTTCAACAAATACTATTCCCAAAAGGTTGAAGCACTAAATTAAATAAAAATCGTAGCTGGGACATACTGAAATGTCAGAAGTTATCAAATGTAAACCAAATGTCATGAATTTATGACAGATTAATTGTTAATATCTTCTTATGAAAAGCGGGTAAAACACTACCAAATATAAGCTTGACACAAATGATTTTACTATTTTTGTAGGTCTTTTAAAGGCGATAACAGAATTGGCAAATTTGTGTATCGTAAATTGTGTAACACTTTTTAAAAAGTGCATAAACAGACAAAGCCAAGCGCCCTTAAAAAGTGGGGCATTAAGTATTAATTTTAGTGTCACAAACTTTTAGTGATAATTTATTTTGAAAGGAGATATAATGACAGAAGGTGAAAAGATTATCAGAATAAACATTGAAGAGCAGATGAAATCTGCTTATATTGATTATTCAATGTCGGTAATTGTTTCGCGTGCACTACCAGATGTACGTGATGGTTTTAAACCGGTACACCGCCGGGTATTATTTGGCATGCACGAGTTAGGTATACTTTCTAATCGTCCATATAAAAAGTCTGCCAGAATTGTAGGAGAGGTACTTGGTAAGTACCACCCACACGGCGACTCCTCAGTATATTTTACAATGGTTCGTATGGCACAACACTGGTCGTTGCGTTATCCAATGGTCGACGGTCAGGGAAACTTTGGTTCTGTTGATGGTGATAGTCCGGCGGCTATGCGTTATACAGAGGCCCGTATGTCTAAAATTTCGGAAGAAACGCTGGCCGATCTGGATAAGAATACTGTTGATTTTCAACCTAACTTTGACGAATCGTTAAGCGAACCCAGCGTATTGCCTACAAAGATACCACAATTGCTTATTAACGGAGCTTCGGGTATTGCAGTCGGTATGGCTACCAACATGCCACCACATAACCTTAGCGATACCATTGATGCAACGATAGCTTATATCGACAACAACGATATTGAAATAGCAGAGCTTATTGACATTATTAAAGCGCCCGATTTCCCTACCGGGGGTATCATATACGGCTATCAGGGAGTAATTGATGCCTACGAAACAGGTAGGGGAAGAGTTGTTATAAGAGCTAAAGCACACATTGAAAACGAAGGTGGCCGTGAAAAAATAGTTGTAACCGAGATTCCTTATATGGTTAACCGTGCAGAAATGATCCAAAAAACTGCCGACCTGGTTAACGAAAAGAAAATTGAAGGAATTTCGAATGTAAACGATGAATCGGATCGCGAAGGAATGCGGGTTGTATATGATTTAAAACGCGATGCCATGAGCAATGTGGTTTTAAATAAATTGTACAAATACACACAACTTCAAACTTCTTTCAGTGTAAACAATATTGCATTGGTAAATGGGCGTCCCAAAATACTTAACCTAAAAGACCTGATCAAACATTTCGTGAATCATCGTCATGAGGTTGTTACACGTCGTACACAGTATGAATTGGAACAAGCAGAAAAGCGTGCACATATTCTCCAGGGATTAATTATTGCCAGCGATAATATCGACGAAGTTATTGCTATAATCCGTGGTTCGTCAACACCTGAAGAAGCCCGAAACAAATTGATGGAACGTTTCGAATTGAGTGAAATTCAGTCGCGCGCAATTGTTGAAATGCGTTTGCGTCAGCTTACAGGTCTTGAACAAGACAAATTGCGTATAGAATTCGAAGATATTATGGCGCAAATTGAAAATTTGAAAAGCATATTGGCAGATTTTACTTTACGTATGCAAATTGTAAAAGATGAACTGCTTGAAATAAAAGGGAAATACGGAGACGAGCGACGTACCGAAGTTGTTCCTAATGCCGAAGAGTTTAATCCTGAAGATTTTTATGCCGACGAAGAAATGGTAATCACTATTTCTCATCTTGGATATATAAAACGTACGCCATTAGCTGAGTTCAGGACACAGGGCAGGGGAGGAATTGGCTCAAAAGGAAGCACAACCCGCGATGAAGACTTTCTTGAACATATTATTATTGCATCAATGCATAATACGTTGCTGTTGTTTACTGAAAAGGGGAAATGTTTCTGGTTAAAAGTTTATGAAATACCTGAAGGCACCAGAGCTTCAAAAGGTCGTGCTATCCAAAATATTCTGAATATTGAGGCAGAGGATAAAGTATTGGCATTTATAAAAGTAAAAACACTTGCCGACCAGGAATTTATAAATAACAACTACATCATTTTGGCCACCAAAAAGGGAACCATCAAAAAAACAACGCTGGAAGCCTACTCGCGTCCACGCCAAAATGGAGTTAATGCAATTACTATAAAAGAAGGCGACCAGCTTTTGGAAGCACGTCTTACAAACGGTAGCAGTGAAGTGATGCTGGCTGTGCGTTCAGGTAAAGCAATTCGTTTTAACGAAAGCATTGTGCGTGCAATTGGAAGAACGGCCTCAGGTGTGCGAGGAATAACACTTGGTGATAACAATGATGAAGTGATTGGTATGATTTGTGTAATGGATGAAAATGAGGATATCCTTGTTGTTTCCGAGAATGGATATGGAAAACGTTCTAAAATTGATGATTACCGTGTTACGAACAGGGGTGGCAAAGGTGTTAAAACCATGAATGTGACCGATAAAACAGGAAAGTTGGTAGCAATTAAAAGCGTTTCGGACGACAACGATCTGATGATTATTACGCAAAAAGGTACTACCATTCGACTCGCTGTTGAAACAATCTCGGTACTTGGAAGAGCCACACAAGGTGTTCGTGTAATTAACTTAAGAGACGAAGACAGGATAGCATCTGTTGCGCGGGTAAACATTGAAGAGAAAGCTGTTGAAGAAAGTTCGGAAGAAAACACTGAAAATGAACAGAATAACTTAGAACAAGAATAAATTATTGAATATTTTCGCTGTTATTTGAATAGAAT
>DASQBW010000164.1:0-2640 GCA_035635015.1 Draconibacterium sp.
ATATTATACAGTGCAGCTGATGTTTTTGTGGCTCCGAGCATTATGGAACCTTTTGGAAAGACCCTTGGCGAAGCTATGGCTTGCGAAACTCCTGTAGTTTGTTTTGATGCAACTGGGCCAAAAGATATTGTTGACCATAAAGAAAATGGTTACAAAGCAAAGGCTTTTAACCCGGAGGAATTGGGAGAGGGAATTAAGTGGGTGGCCCAAAATAATAAAGGTAATCATCTGGGAAAAGCGGGAAGAGAAAAAGTGGTTCGGGAGTTTAGCTCTGAAGTTGTTGCACAAAAATATATTCATCTTTATGATTCTGTTTTAAATGAAAGAACCAACCCATAAACTGTCCATCATAACAATATCCTATAACTGCGCGAAAGAACTGGAAGGAACTATCCGGTCGGTTACCGAACAGTCTTTCTCGGACGTTGAATACATCATAGTAGACGGCGGATCGAAGGATGGTTCGCCGGAGGTCATTAAAAAATATGAAGCAAGAATAAGCAAGTGGGTAAGCGAGCCCGATAATGGAATTTACGATGCCATGAACAAAGGGCTTAATATGGCTGCCGGAGAATATGTATTATTTATGAATGCCGGCGATATTTTTTATGCTTCCGATGCGTTGGAAAAGATTCCTTTTTCAGAATTCCCGGATGCCGATATTTTCTATGGTGAAACTTTAAGTGTTGACGAAAAGGGCAACGAGCTGGGTCTTCGTCCCAAAACATTACCTCATAATTTAAACTGGAAACATTTCAGAAACGGCATGGTGGTTTGTCATCAGTCGTTTTTGGTAAAAAGGGAGCTTGCACCTGATTACAACATGAATTATAAATTATCGGCAGATGTGGATTGGGTGATAAAATGTTTGAAGAGATCACAACAAACTGTTTTTACCGGGACTATTATTTCCCGCTTTTTAGAAGGTGGTGCTTCGAAGCAACGGCACGGAGAAAGTTTAAAGGAACGATTTTGTGTTATGAAGCAAAATTTTGGGCTTAGACTGACTTTATGGAAACATGCAGGTTTTATTTTAAACGAGCTATCGGTAAAGCTGGGTCTGAAAAATCAGTATCGCAATAATTATCTCTCAGATTAGATTCCTTCACGAATTATCTGTTTGAAACCACGTAATACATAGCGGTAATATAGAAATTTCGTAACCATGGAACTTTTGTTAATACTGATAGTTGTTTTCGAGGTTTTAAATTAAACTTAACTTCGTAATTTGGATTAATGAAATAAAACGTTCTTGAATGTATACGATAATTTTCCTGTTTTAATATCCTTTCAAATCGGTCGATAGATATACCCGTGGACCGAAATTCAAACAATGTTTTAATATGATTATCCGGTACTCTGAAAAGTTTCAGAATTCCCTTATAGCAGAATTTCGGAAGAAGATGAAAATAAGGCAACTTCGAAAGAAACTTATTTTTTAAAACCTGCTGATGCCCCCCAAATGGCATCTGCCAGGGAGGAAATCCGAAAAAGATAACGCCCTCCCGGGCTAAAAATAATTTTACAAAGTTTAAAAATTTCTTTTGGTCCGGAATATGTTCAATTACATCCCGCATTACAATTACATCAAAACGCTCTTTTGTTGAAAATTCATAAATATCGGTACAAAACAGAGTAAGATTTTGAAATTGAGGATGTTTCTGAAAATAGTTGGTTGCATTGTTAATTTGCCATTTAGAGAGATCGATACCGGTACAGGTACACCCTTTGTCCAGAAAAGCTTTAAGGTTACCTCCTTCGCCACAACCAATTTCCAAAACTTTGGTTCCTTTTCCAATGTGTTTGGTTTCTTCTATGTATGGTATTACATACTTTTTTGTTGTATGATCCTGTTCTTCAAAATATTGTAATCGATTTTTATGTCGCTTCTGCATTTGTAGGTATTCAGAGTTTTTTAGACCTTTTTAAAAATGAGAGAGTAAGGGATAAAAGCAAAATCCCAATAAGAATATAAAAGCTTATTTGTGCAATGTTATTCCAGGTGTAATAATAGTCGGGGTGAAAAACAAATTCTATGGTATGTTCTCCGGCCGGAACCGTCATTCCTCTTAAAATATAGTTTGCAGCAAAAAGATTACTTTCTTTTCCATCAATAAATACTCGCCAATCGGGAAAATACACTTCCGAAAATACGGCCAGGCGATCGGCTGGAGAATTGGTTTTATAAACGAGATTGTCGGGAGAATAACTGGTCAGCACGATGTTGCCGTCATTTGTACTTGTCGAAAAATCATCGACAAAGGCCTTATCTTTTTCCCGAATAACGGCGGTGTGAGTAACATCGATATCATTCAATGCCAGTATCTCATCGTTTGCATTATCTACCCACAGCACAGAGTCGACAAACCAGGCAGCTCCCATCGCTCCGGGATTTCGCTGTAGTCCACTTTGAGTGATCAGATATTTAGTATCGAGCATATTCAATACCTGCATATTCATTTTCCCGATGTGTTGTTCAATCATATCCTGATATCGACGTAGCTTAACCGCATGATATCCTCCAACAGAGTTATGTGCATTTGCTGTTCTGTTCTCATTAAATGGGTTGTCCGCAATATTGAAAACACGATAATGATTATATTTATTAATGGCATAAGTAAGAATGCGCTCATTTTCTTC
>DASQBW010000165.1:0-18859 GCA_035635015.1 Draconibacterium sp.
ACCCTGAAGGATACGACGAAAAAGCTGTTGACGATTACCTGACGCAGGCGGAAGGAATAGTTGCCGACTTAAAAACTTCGGGAATTGATACCGATGCGAAAAAACAAATTGTGGCAATGATCGCCTACATGCACAAACTGGGAAAAGACATTTCGGAACAGCCGGAAGTAGCCCAAGTAGAATTACATTCTGAATCATTCACAGAGGCTGCTGATCAAAAAGAGGTTAAACTTTTAACAAGTGCTGAAGATCTGGCTGCCGGAGAAAAAATGTTCCAGACAACCTGTGTAGTTTGTCACGGCCCGGAAGGCAAGGGAGTTGCAACTTTTCCAAGCCTGGTTGATGAAGAATGGCTGCACGGAAACTCTCCTGAACAGGTTTTCAAGGACATCTCGGAAGGGAATGTTGCGAAAGGGATGGTTCCGTACAAAACACAGTTTTCTGAAAAACAGATTACGCAACTTACCAGCTACGTATTAATTACTCTGCAAAATAAGGAAAATGAAGATCGTAAGTAATCTATTAACAAGTATCGAAGGAATCCAGATTTTTTACATCATCGGATTGCTCATTTTTGTGCTTCTCTTTATTGTCATCTTTATTCGAACCATGCGCATTCCAAACCAGGAAATGGAAGATATAAAGAACTCTATTCTAACAGATGGCGATTCTCGCGATATCAATTCTTAAAAAATACAGCTATGTCAGATAAAAATAAACAAATACTTGAGCAGGATGAGCACCTGATGGACCACAATTACGACGGGATTAAGGAGTTGGATAATCCGCCGCCACGATGGATTATGATGTTATTTTATATCACTATTGGCTGGTCGATTATTTACACAGCCTATTATTTCTGGTTAAAAGAAGGCAACCTGCAGGATGAAGAATATGCACAAAAATCGGAACAGCATGATGAAAAATACCAAATCGCGTCGCTTTCCGCTGATGACCTTGTTGCTTTTACCGACGAAGCATCGCTTGCTGAAGGAAAGCAAATATACACCGAATTGGCATGTATGGCCTGCCACGGAATGAACGGCGAAGGAAATGCCATTGGCCCTAACCTAACTGATGATTACACGCTGCACGGATGCGATTTTGAAAGTGCTTTTCATACAATAAAAGAAGGTGTACCGGCAAAAGGGATGACCGCTTATAAAACACAAATGAGCGAAGAAAAGATCCAGAAAGTGGCCAGTTATATCATGTCGCTAAGAGGTTCAAATCCTGCCAATGCCAAAGATCCGCAAGGCGAAAAATGTGAGTAAAAGATAAATACCTATAAAAGAGTTGGGGAACATTGTTTCCCATCTTTTTTACCTGCAAATTGAACATATGGCAAATCAAAAACTCGACTTCAGAGACTACCCCATTAACTGGGACGAGCGCGGAGGACGAAAATGGATATACGCCAAGAAACCTTCAGGAAAATGGTTTAACCGGCGAACCATCGTTAGCTACTTTCTATTGTTGTTTTGGGTTGGTGTACCATTTATTCGGATAAACGGTAATCCGCTGATTCTACTCGATATTGCCCACCGGAAATTCATCATTTTCGGAGCGATCTTTTGGGCACAGGATACTTTCATCCTGGCACTTTTAATGCTCTCTTTTGTGCTGTTTGTGGTGTTGTTTACAGTAACTTTTGGCCGGTTGTGGTGTGGCTGGACTTGTCCGCAAACCATATTTCTGGAAATGGTATTTCGGAAAATTGAATACCTGATTGAAGGCGATTACCGCGAGCGTCACAAACTCGACTACAGTCCGTGGACCACACAGAAGATATTCAAAAAAACACTGAAACACGGTATTTTCATTCTGATATCAATCGCCATGACCAATGTTTTTCTGATGTGGTTTATTGGCAGCGATCGCTGGATTGAAATGATTCAGGAACCGATCAGTAAAAACATTTCTGGCTTTTTGGTAATGCTGCTCGTTTCGGCATTTTTCTATTGGGTGTATTCGTTTTTACGCGAACAAATTTGTATCATGCTTTGCCCCTACGGTCGTATGCAAGGTGTTCTACTCGATTCGAAGTCGATTGCCGTTACTTATGATTATGTGCGGGGCGAACCTCGTGGCGGGCACGGCGATGGAGATTGTACCGATTGTAAACAGTGTATTTCGGTGTGCCCAACCGGAATCGATATTCGAAATGGCTCACAGCTGGAATGTATTAACTGCACCGCCTGTATCGACCAGTGTAACAAAATTATGCATGTTACCGGCAAACCGCCGGGTTTAATTCGTTACGCCTCTGAAGCGCAGATAAAAGGCCAGCAAAATTCGATATGGAATACGCGTAACCGGGCTTACTCCGTAGTCCTGCTACTTATATTCTCGTTTTTTGTTTACACCCTGTTTTCGAGGCCGGTATTGGAAACAACTATTTTACGCACGCCGGGTTTGCTTTACCAGGAACAGGATTCAACCTTATCGAACGTTTACAACATTAAAATAGTAAATAAAACACACGACGAACTTCCGCTTGAATTGCGTGTTATCTCTCATGATGGCAAAATTCAAATGGGCGGAGACAAGATAATTTTGAAGGATCAAAATATGTTTGAATCGACATTTATTCTTTTCTTGCCAAAAGATGAAGTGAGGAGTGACAAAACGGAAGTTAAATTTGGCGTTTTTAGCAATAATGAATTAATTGAAACCTATAAAGCCAGCTTCGTTGGGCCGTAAGAAACTGACAGTTGACAGTCTCAGTTTTCAGTAAAAAGTAAAGAAGGAATCAGGAATAATAAATAGGAAAGACAAATGAAGTTTGATTGGGGAACAGGGATATTTCTTTTTCTGGCGTTGTTTTTAGCCGGATCGGCTGTTTTTATTGTATTTGCCGTGCGCCAGCCGGTAAATCTGGTGCATAAAAATTATTACGAAAAAGGTGTTGATTATACCGAACAGATGAACGTCAATGCCCGGTCGAAGCCTTTTATCCGGTCGTTCGATGTAAACCTGAATACCGAGGAATTGGTAATTAACATTCAAAATGATCTGGCTTCTAAAATCGATTCGGGCAATATACAATTGTATCGTCCGTCGGATTACACAAAAGATATCCGGCACGAGATTTTAGCTGGTAACACTTCCATCCAATTCCCAAAAACCGAGTTGATAGCCGGCAGGTATATTTTGAAATTTACCTGGTATACCAACGGTTTACGTTATGAAGTCGATCGCCCGGTAAGTATTCAGTAAATTCATTACCTTTAAAACCAATATCAACCTTTTGTTCGATTTGTAACGTCATGACAATTTTTATTTCAGCACTTATTTTAGGATTGATGGGCAGTTTTCACTGTGCCGGAATGTGTGGCCCCATTGCCATAGCCTTGCCACTTCACGGGAATACTGTACCACAAAAAATATTCGGAGGAACCCTTTACAACCTGGGCCGCACCTTAACCTACGGAGTTATGGGAGCCATTTTCGGCTATGTTGGTCAGGGGCTTCAACTCATCGGATTTCAGCAAAAAGTATCAGTAATCATGGGAGCGCTAATGATCATCTCGGTGCTGTTCCCAAAACTGTTTAAAAACCAGTATAAAATGGATAAAAGCTGGTCTTCGGCAGTGGGAAAACTAAAAAAGAAAATTGGTGAAATGTTTTCCATCCGCTCCTTTCAGAGTTTGTTTTTTATTGGCATGTTAAACGGGTTGCTTCCGTGTGGGCTGGTCTATATGGCCATTGCCGGAGCTATTGGAACAGGTGGTATTGCTGAAGGATCGTTGTATATGATCCTCTTTGGACTAGGAACAATTCCGATGTTACTGGCCATTTCGCTGGCAGGAAACGTGATGAGTTTAGCGGTACGAAAAAGAATCAACAAGCTTATTCCGGTACTGGTTGTTGTTGTTGGAATTCTGTTCGTTTTGCGAGGATTGAGTTTGGGCATTCCGTATCTTAGCCCGCCAAAGCAAAAAATTGAGCAGAAATTTGAAAAAAGTCTGGAGACAGAAAGTGCTGCATTGCCTACCGAAACAAAGGGAGATTGCTGCACTGTAAGTGAGTAAGAGTAGTAAACTGACCGTTGAAAATGGGAAAAAAGGAGGAGAATAACTGCGTACATTGTGGTGCTGATTGCAGGAATAACCTTGTGGTGTGGAACGAATTAAATTTCTGTTGCACCGGTTGCCTTACAGTTTATCAGCTGCTGAATGAGAACAAACTTTACAACTACTACAACCTGGAAGAAACGCCGGGTATTAAAGTGGAAACCACGACAGAATTTGGTAATAAATATGCTTTTCTCGAAAACGATGAAGTAAAGGAAAAACTGATCTCGTTTTCCGAGGGCAGCATTTCTAAAGTAAAGTTTTATGTACCGGTTATCCACTGCGCCTCGTGTATTTGGTTGCTCGAGCACCTGTATAAACTGCATAACGGCATCCGCCATTCGTTTGTAAATTTTACCCGAAAAGAAGTTGACATTACCTTTGATGACTCTGAAATTTCGTTACGGCAAGTGGTTGAGCTACTGGCATCCATTCATTATATCCCCGATCTGTCACAAAGTTTAACCGACAAAAAAGACGACAAATCCTATAAAAAACTACTGTATAAAATTGGCGTTGCAGGTTTTGTGTTTATCAATGTAATGACCTACAGTTTGCCGGCTTATTTTAACGGAGAACCACTGAGCGACAACCTACAATCGCTGCTTAGTATTCTCAGCTACATTTTGGTAATTCCGGTGGCGTTCTACAGTGGCAGCGACTACTACATGTCGGCCATTAAAAACCTGATGAAAAAGAACATCAGCATCGACCTGCCCATTGCACTGGGGATTATTGTGCTCTTTCTGGTAACCAGTTACGAGGTGTTATTTACAGGGGGGCCGGGTTACAGCGACAGTTTATCAGGCCTCATTTTTTTTCTGTTGGTAGGCAAATGGTATCAAAGCAAAACCTACGAAGCACTTTCGTTCGACCGAAATTACAAATCGTATTTCCCGATTGCAGTTACCAAAATCAATAAGCAGATTGAAGAAAGTATTCTAATAGAAAAGATCGAGGTGGATGATGAACTGATTATTCGCAATAAAGAACTGGTTCCTGCCGATGCAGAACTGATTGACGGCGAAGGCCGCATCGACTACAGTTTTGTTACCGGCGAGTCGACACCGATTGTTAAAAAACCCAGCGACTTTATTTATGCCGGCGGACGACAAATGGGTGGAATTATTCGGATTAAGGTAAAAAAGGAGGTGAATCAAAGTCACCTTACCAAACTGTGGAACCAGGATAAATCGTACGAAAAACCCAGCGACTCACTAAAAACATTATCCGACCGGATAAGCCAATATTTTACGCTAATTGTTATTGCCATCGCCATTTTTGGCTTTACTTTTTGGGCGCTTCGCGGCGAATACCACACCGCTATTTTTGTTTTTACGGCGGTATTAATTGTTGCCTGTCCGTGTGCATTGGCGCTTTCCATTCCGTTTACCTTTGGCAATACCATGCGTATTTTTGGCAAGCGCGGGTTGTACATTAAAAACACCGATGTTATTGAAAAACTTTCGCACATTAACAGCATTGTTTTTGATAAAACGGGCACCTTAACGCAGCCCAACCAAAACAAAGTGGTGTATTCAGGAACTGAACTTTCAGCATCAGAAAAAGAAGCTGTTTTTTCGCTTACGCGTCAATCGACACATCCGCTGAGTACAGCACTTTCTCAATCGTTCAACGGCTCAGCATACCATAAGCCGGAGCATTTTGTGGAAGTTGCCGGACGTGGAATTTTTGGGAAAGTAAACGGTTTAAATTTACGAATCGGGTCGGAAGAATATGTAACAAATACACCTTCTCCGAAAAAGAAAAAAACATCGGTTGTTTATGTGGCTATCGAGGATGAACTGAAAGGACATTTTACCATAAGCAACCAGTACCGTTCGGGTTTTAAAAACGTATTAAGCTCGTTGAAACAAGGTTTTAACCTTTTCCTGAATTCAGGTGACAATGATGCTGAAGCTGAAAATCTCTCTACATTTTTTGATCGCGAGCACATGCTTTTCAACCAAAAACCTGGCGATAAAGCTGCGTTTATAAAATCGCAACAAAACAACGGAAATACGGTGCTTATGACCGGCGATGGACTAAACGATGCCGGTGCGCTAATGCAAAGCGATGTAGCCCTAACCATTGCCGATAAAGTGTACCACTTCTCTCCAGCCAGCGACGCCGTTTTGGAAGCTGAACAGTTCAATCAGCTGGCTAATTTTATCCGCTTCACCAAAACATCGCTGAACATTGTAAAACTAAGTTTCGCCATCTCATTTTGTTATAATATTGTTGGTATTGCCTTTGCTCTTAGCGGAAATCTATCGCCCGTTGTAGCTGCCATTTTAATGCCAATTTCTTCTGTTTCGGTAGTTGCATTTGCAACTTTTGCAACACGGTTGGCAGGAGCGATAAAATTGCGAATAATAAAAACTATCTAATACCCAATATATTCTATTTTAAATTCCTGAATTCCATTGAGATTTGAATCTTTCAAATGAGCATCAGTACAAATTGCTTAAAACAAGTATTTCAGTATTTTTGTATAAAATCGAATTCAATGAGCAAATTGGTATACGTTGGGATGAGTGCAGATTTGATTCATCCCGGCCATTTGAATATTATAAAGGAAGCCAGCAAATTAGGTAAGGTTACAATTGGCCTTTTAACCGACAAAGCAATTGCGAGTTACAAACGACTTCCAACCTTAAAATATGAGCAACGTAAAATCGTAATCGAAAATATAAAAGGAGTAGACCAGGTTGTACCTCAGGAGGAGCTTGATTATAGCAGAAATCTGGTGAAATATAAACCTGATTTTGTGGTTCATGGCGACGACTGGAAAAAAGGCGTTCAAAGTAAAACGCGTCAGAAAGTGATTGATACTCTGGCGCAGTGGGATGGAAAATTGATCGAGGTTCCTTATACTCCTGGCATTTCATCCACCCAGCTAAATCAGAGTATTAAAGAAATTGGTACAACCCCCGAAGTTAGAATGGGAAAATTGCGCCGCCTGATTTATGCAAAGCCAATTGTAAAAGTAATGGAGGCGCACAATGGTCTTACCGGGCTGATTGTTGAGAACTCGAGTGTTGATGTTAATGGTCAAAAGCGTGAATTTGATGCGATGTGGTTGAGCAGTCTTACTGATTCAACGGTAAAAGGGAAACCCGATATTGAAGCAGTTGACGTAACATCACGCCTGCATGGATTAAACGACATTTTGGAAGTTACTACAAAGCCAATTATTTACGATGGCGATACGGGAGGAATTCCCGAGCACTTCGTATTTACGATCCGTTCGTTAGAGCGTTTAGGTGTTTCGGCAATTATTATCGAAGATAAAACCGGTTTAAAAAAGAACTCGCTTTTCGGGACAGATATCGCTCAGAATCAAGACAGTATTGAAAACTTTTGCATAAAAATACGAGCAGGGAAAAAAGCACAAGTCACTAAAGACTTTATGATTATTGCCCGGATTGAGAGTTTGATTCTGAATAAAGGAATTGAAGATGCTCTTGCACGTGCCGAGGCATATATTGAAGCAGGTGCTGACGGCAT
This sequence comes from Draconibacterium sp., assembly GCA_035635015.1. Lineage (GTDB taxonomy): Bacteria > Bacteroidota > Bacteroidia > Bacteroidales > Prolixibacteraceae > Draconibacterium. The sequence continues at coordinate 7,587 of DASQBW010000165.1, forward strand.
TATGATCCATAGCCGAGAGAAAGACGGAAAAGAAATCCTGAAATTCTGCGAAGCTTATAATAAGTTTGAGAAACGAGCACCACTTGTAGCCGTTCCTACCAGCTACAATCATATGACAGAACAGGAACTTATGGATGCAGGTGTAAATATGGTGATCTATGCCAACCATCTCCTTCGTGCAGCATATCCCGCAATGATAGATGTTGCAAAAGGAATTCTCACACATGAGCGCTCGTTTGAAATTAACGACAAGTGCATGTCGATAAAAGAAATACTGGAACTTATTCCCGGAACTAAATAATCTGATCAAACATACATTAGGATCGGTAGTACTACTGAAACACAAAAAATGAACAACAGAAACACCTGGCAAAGATGATAAAACCGGAATTATTTTATAAGTGGCTGATAAATGCTGACATCAACTTCTACAGTGGTGTCCCTGATTCTTTACTAAAAGATATTTGTGCCTACATAACAGATAATACATCGCCCGAAAAACATATTATCGCTGCCAACGAGGGTAATGCAATTGCACTTGCCGCGGGTTATCATATCGCATCGGGGAAAATTCCATTGGTTTACATGCAGAATTCCGGTTTAGGAAATACGGTTAATCCATTGCTTTCGCTTACCAATAAGCAGGTGTATGATATTCCGCTGTTAATGTTAATCGGCTGGCGCGGAGAGCCCGGGAAAAAAGACGAACCTCAGCATATTGCACAAGGTCGTTTAACATTGGAATTACTCGAGACGCTGGAAGTGCCCTACCAGATACTTAGCGGAGAACCGGAAGAAGCAAAAAAACAGTTTGATTCGGCTATTGCACATATCTCAACCAAAAATCAGCCTTACGCTTTAGTAATCCGAAAAGGCTTATTCGAAAAATATGAACTAAAAACTAAAATTGAGAACAATTACTCACTAATGCGCGAAGAGGCGATAAAGCAAATTGTAGAAAAGCTATCAGGTAACGAAATCATTGTTTCCACCACAGGAAAAACTTCGCGAGAGCTTTTTGAAATACGCGAAACATTAGGTGATAAACATGATTCAGATTTTCTGACGGTAGGTTGTATGGGACACGCCAATCAAATTGCCATTGGAATGGCCATAGCCGAACCTGAATGCCGGATAATTTGTATTGATGGCGATGGTGCTTTGTTAATGCATATGGGATCTTTGGCAATAAACGGCGCAGTGTCTCCAAAAAATTTCATTCATATCGTCATAAATAACGGCTCACACGAATCGGTTGGTGGACAACCAACTGTAGCGGATAGCATTGATGTGGTAAAAATTGCAGAAGCCAATAACTACAAAGTGGCTGTTTCGGTTTCAACAGCCGATGAACTGGATGAAGCTCTGGCAGCTATGGAAAAAACCGAGGGCCCCGCACTTATTGAAATTAAAACTAAAGTGGGATCGCGTGACGATCTTGGCCGTCCAACGATAAAACCTGTTGATAATAAACAAGCTTTGATGCAAATTTTTAAATCAAAGTAAAACTATGCAGCAAGTAAGATTTGGCCATAACGACTACTCAGCGCTAAAGCAATTATTATCTGCGCATAAATCGGAGCATATTTGTGTTGTGCATACAAAACGCTCTTACAAAGATTCCGGGGCAGAAGCATTTATAAAAAATTTACTCGGAAGTGGTTATACCGAATTTTCAGATTTTGAATCCAATCCAAAATACGACGATCTAAAAAAAGGTCTGGATTTTATAAATTCCGGATCCTTCTCTCTAATTATTGCAATTGGCGGTGGAACTGCCATTGACATTACCAAAATGATGAAAGCTTTGGCTTATAAAAAGTGCAACCTGGAAAAGGTAATTAAAGGAGAAGAGCAAATTACCAGCACCGGCATTCCATTGATAGCCATTCCTACAACAGCGGGCACCGGAGCCGAGGCGACTCAATTTTCAGTTATGTATATCGGGAAGAAGAAATATTCAATCTCGTCAGAAAATATTTTTCCTGAGTACGTTTATCTTGATCCCTCTTTTTCAATGACTGCGCCGCCTTATTTAACGGCATGTACAGGCCTCGATGCCTTTTGTCAGGCCGTTGAAGCACTGTGGTGTGTAAATGCAACTGAGGAATCAAATGTGTACGCCGAAGAAGCCATTTCGCTTGTTCACAAGAACTTGCCGGCAGCCGTCGATAAAAATTCAGAAGAAGCCAAAGCTGCGATGCAAACAGCAGCCTACCTTGCCGGGAAAGCCATTAACATTACACGGACAACAGCTCCGCATGCTCTGTCGTATGCTTTTACCAGTTATTACGGAATCCCGCATGGGCATGCAGTTGCACTTAGTCTGCCCTTTTTTGTGGAGTACAATTATGCAGTAAGCGATGCCGATTGTATGGATAAACGTGGAGCCGATGCAGTGCGCCAACGAATTAAGCTGTTTTTTAAGGCATTACAAACCGACAGCTTCCATGCAAAAACTGATTTGCTCGAATTTTTCTCAACAATTGGTATCGAAACTTCAATTTCAAGACTAATCGATAATTTCGACCGTTCTATCATAATTAACAATGTAAATGCACAGCGGCTAAATAATAATCCGCGAAGAGTAACCGACGAGGCTATAGTTCAATTTATTAACAGCACCATTTAAACACTAACTATGATTCTTTTATATATCGATCCTGCATCAACAAGTGCCTTGCTCTATATTTTTATTGCAATTGGAGCAACACTGGCGTTCACGCTAAAAGGCTCATTTTACCGTGTACTAAATTTTGTAAAAGGAAAAGGTTTTAAAAACAATTACGATTTTGAAGGATATGATATTTTGTTCTATTCAGAGGGCAAACAATACTGGAATGTATTTTTACCCGTGATTAAAGCACTGGAAAAGAAAAATATACAATGTGGCTATCTAACTTCGGATGAAAACGACCCCGGATTATCGTATGAATCGTCGTTGATGAAGGCAAAGTATATTGGAAACTTGACCATGACATCGGTTTATTTAAATAAACTTGAGGCTAAGTTTGTAGGAATGACCACGCCACAGCTGGATGTTATGATGATACGCCGCTCGAAAAAAGTAGGGCATTACGGACATATCGTTCATGCTCCAATCGACATTTTTTCGTATCGTAAATTTGCTTTCGATTATTTCGACTCGGTTTTTTGTTCGGGATACCATCAAATTGAAGGCATTCAGAAATTGGAAGAAAAAAGAGGAACCGATAAAAAGCTGTTGCTAAAATCAGGGCTTACTTATTACGATGTAATGTTGGAGTACAACAAAAAAAACGGATTTGCCAGGCTTGACAACAAAGTAGTTTTGGTAGCCCCCACCTGGAAAGAATATTCAATCCTCAATCGTTTTGGAGTACGCTTTTTCGAGAATCTGCTGAAGGATACCACGTTTGATGTAATTCTTCGCCCTCACCCTCAAAGTTATGTGAGTTTTCCGGAGGTAATTGGAGAAATTGAAAAGCATTTTGAAAACGAGCCGCGATTTTCGGTGGATAGAAATCCGCTGGCAAATGAAAGTATGGAAAAATCGAGCGTAATGATTAGTGATTTGTCGGGCGTTATCTGGGATTATGCATTTTTATATGCCAAACCTGTTATGCTGCTAAAAACCGAAGCCGATGCAATGCTTGGGTTCGAAGGAAGTGAGCTTGATTATGAAATGTGGGAAATGCGCGAACGACCACGATTAGGCAAGAATTTCGATGAAAATGATATTGATAATATTGGGGCAATTGTTACTGAAACAATTGAAAATCCGAGTGTGAACACTTTGGAAACTTTACGGGATGAATCTGTATATAACTTCGGTAAAGCAGGTGAAACTGTAGCAACCCAAATTATTGATATTGTAAACAAGTAATACGACGCAACAGTGTTTATCTGAATTAACTTATGATTTCAATATTATCACCATTTGTATATATAATCCGTACCATTTTTGAAGCCAGCTACAGCATTACCGGCAGTTATGGAGCATCCATAGTGCTTTTAAGTTTTGCTATCTCGCTGTTGCTGCTTCCCATATTTATTTATATCGAAAAAGCCAAAAAGCGTGATGATATTGTAAAAAAACGCATGCAGTCCTTGGTTGAGGAAATCAAGCAGGTTTACACCGGACAAGAGCGCTATTATTATCTGAAAACACTCAACCGGCAAGTCGGATACAGCCAGTTTAAAGCGCTCATTCCGATTTTAAGTTTGTTGGTACAGATCCCATTTTTTATTGCAGCTTATCAGTACCTCGAAACGCTCAAAGCCATAAAAGGCGTGTCGTATGGGCCACTATCCGATCTCTCGAAACCCGACCACCTGTTTGGAATAGTAAATGTTTTGCCGGTTATAATGACAGTGGTAAATTTACTGACCGCCTGGTTTTACACCCGCAACGGCAATACATCGGAACGCAAACAAATGCTTGTTGTTGCAGGTGTGTTTCTAGTTCTGCTGTTTAATCTTCCATCCGGTCTGGTACTCTACTGGACCATGAACAATGTTTTTGCATTTCTGCGACTGTTTATTACCAACAGAGAAGTGTTTCATGGCCGCTTTCATTTTAGATTTGAGTTTAAAGAAGCACTCCTCACAGTCTACCTTTTTTTAGTGTCTTTCCTGTTTATCGCACAAATAAATTGGGCAATTGAACATGGTTTTCCGACTTTACCGGCACGCCTGGTTTTATCTATTCTTGCATGTTTTATACTGGTTTCCTTATTCGCTCTCTTATGGAAAGATTTCAGGGCACAGTTTATCTTGTTCTTAAAAACGAACAAAAAAAGGATTACAAAAATTATTGGTCTTTCAATATTCCTTGTTTGTCTTGCCCAATTAAACTGGATGATCAACCATGGTACAAAAGAGTGGTTTGTTAGAATATTGGGAACAGTGGTCGGTGCTCCAATTCTGATTTTGCTCCTAACATTGCCAGGCTTTTCAATAAAGCTCATTCTTGAATGGCAAAGTTCGAAAAAACAATTTCTGTCAACCTATACAATTTTATACTTCACCCCAATTTACTTTTATTTCTCATCATTATTATTTTACGATGAGCCCAACAAAATTCTCCTGTTAATTTCGGCAATAAGTCTTATTCCGATACAGATTATTGCAACATTTGAGTTTATTCGGGGAATAAAAAACCGAATGTTGGGTATTTCGCTTATTGTTGGGTTTGCACTCGTCTTTGTGTTTGGAATTCAGCTAGTAAATATTTTAGCCTTCCAAAACGCACAAAATTATAGTTTCAATATACTTGGGGTTAAAATCTCATCATTGTCAGCCGAGCTGCAAAGTTGGATCGTTCCGGGATTTGTATTCATACTTATTTCATATCTATTTTCTTATTCCGGTTACACCTCATACAAACTGTCCAATTTCAAAGATTATCTTAAAATATTTGTACTGTCTGTTAGCTTTATTCTGTTCAACACCTTCTTCTGGGACCCGATCCTGGTTTATTCATCATTTCCCGAAGCGTATGATTTCACATCATTCCAAATAATTGCACAGAACAGTAAATACGTATTTCTTATTCTCATTATTTTAATTGGCATCTTCTTTCTGGTTAACAAAAGAACCAAGAATGCACTTTCAAAAATCGCGCTGTTTCTCACTGTTAGCGTTCTCTATCAAAGCATTTTAAATCCAGTTGATGTCGGCACTCTTCAATTAAACCGGTTTTCGGAAGAAGGCAATCTCAAATTTTCAATCTCTACATACATTATTGAATATTTCATTTTGCTCGTAATTGTTGTAGGAGTTAATTATCTCTATAAAAAGAAACAGGTAAAACTAATCATATATTCGTTGATATTACTGAATATTGGAGTGTTTGGACAAAGCCTGGTTCAAGGGCTAAAAAAGCACACCTTTTCATCATCAAAAATTCAATCGGGCAATTCAATAAACTTTTCAAAGGATGAGCAAAATATTGTTTATGTGGTTCTCGATATGTTCCAGGGAGTGCACCTTCAGGAAATATTAAAAGACCAACCCGAGCTCCGAAAAGAATTTAGTGGTTTTACCGATTATAACAATACATTGGCGATCTCGAGGGTAACAAATACTTCTATTGCTCCTCTTTTCGGCGGATATGATTATGACCCTTTGCTTCTGAACCAAAACAAAAAATTAAAGAATAAAACAAAAATTACCAGGGCGCACGAGGATCTCTTTAAAAAACTACAGGCAAAAGGTTTTTCTGTTACAACGAACAAATATCCTTATACAGAACCGGATAGCACACATTACGATGTGATGCTTACTCGGTGGAGCAAAGATTGGGACATGTGGTCGCAATCGGATATTGAAGAATCAAATGAATTTATGGGAATAAAAATACTCACCAGTAATTCCCTGCTGTTTGCTGTGCCAAAATTCTTAAAAGCAAAGATCTATAATAAAGGGAACTGGTTGATAAGCTCTGAGATGTTTCAAACAACAAGCAGTTTTGTAAATAATTACCGCTTCCTCAAAATTTTGCCATACATCTCTCGTTCGTCAAGTAACGAAAAATGTTTCACCACTTTATATTACTTCAATACACACTTTCCATGGAACAAACTGGGAAACGACAATAAAGTAATTAAAAACGTAACGCCGTATGAAAACCAAAAATGGGCGTTGAATGCCTTATTCGACTGGTTTCAATGGATGAAAGCTAATGATGTATACGACAATACACGAATAATTATTGCATCGGATCATGGTGTTCACTGGAAAAGGTTTAACGAACCCGTTAACTTCGACGAATACATTACACACTCGAATAATAGCGTAATTTCAGACGACATGGCAATGACTTTTAATGCGCTTCTTTTCGTAAAAGATTTTAATGCAACCGGAGATGTAAAAATAAATTCAACACTAATGTCGAATGCCGATATTCCGGAACTGATACTTCACGATGGCCCGTTAGATTCATTAAAATACGACCCGAACAGAACGTTAAATTGCTATGAATCATACTGGTCGGAAGATATGAGCTCGAGAACGAACTTTTTATTGGCAAAGAAATTTAGCGTAACAAAAAACATGTTCAACCTAAACAACTGGAAACAAATTGAATAACCAACAAATACAATATTTTGTCGCCATTTATATACATAATACGCACCATTTTCGAAGCCGGTTATAACTTAACAGGCAACTACGGTTTATCCATAGTTCTGTTAAGTTTTGCCATTTCTTTGTTGCTTCTTCCCATATTCATTTATATCGAAAAGGCCAAGAAGCGCGATGACAGGATAAAAAAACACATGCAGCCTTTGGTAAGCGAAATTAAACAGGTGTACACCGGGCAGGAACGTTATTATTATCTGAAAACACTAAACCGGCAATTTGGATACAGTCAGTTTAAAGCGCTTGTCCCGATTTTAAGTTTGCTGGTACAGATACCGTTTTTTATCGCTGCCTATCAATACCTCGATAATCTGGAAGCATTACAAGGAGTATCTTTTGGACCACTAACAGATCTTTCTAAACCCGACCATCTCATTGAAAGCATAAATGTACTCCCAATATTAATGACCGTTGTAAATCTGCTGACCGCCTGGTTTTACACCCGTAACAGCAATACATCAGAGCGAAAACAAATGGTAGTGATTGCCGGAATCTTTCTTTTTTTACTTTACAATCTGCCATCAGGGCTGGTGCTCTACTGGACAATGAACAATGTCTTTGCCTTTTTGCGGCTATTTATTACCAACCGCGAAGTTTTTGTAAACAATGAAAAATCATATTCAAAATTATTTTCAGACATAAAAACAGAAACAGCGAAAATACAGGATAAACTGATCAATACAGGCCTGTTATTGTTAACGGTAGGTTTTGGATCTCAATTGCAGTGGGCTTTAAACCACAATTTTAACGGCTTCATTGTGCGAGTAGCTATTGTAGTTGTTACAACCGTTTTTATAACTCTAATAATAGCTCTGTTAGTAGGCTTTTCTACTATTGATTTTAAAATTGGGCAAAGCAATATAAAAAAAACGGCCACAAGAATATTTACTGAATACAGAGTCCTTTTTTATATCCTTCTGTCGATCACTGTTTTTGCACAGATTAACAGAGGTATGTCATACGGATTTCATGATATTGGTATACGCATTATCTTATCAGGGCTTGCATCACTAATGTTTGTTTATTTTGTTGCCATTATCGCACTGTATTACAAAGGCTTATTACTCAACACCAAACTTATTGGTTTAAGCCTAAAACATCGAAGCAAAATCTATTTCATTCTATACATTATCTTATCATTTCTTGCAGCAGGAGTGCAGTTGAACTGGGCTTCATCCCACAGTTTTGGATCGGTTATTTGGCGTATTTTGATATCATTACTTGCTGTTCGATTGATTGTTGTTCTAATGGCTTGGTTTACATACAACCTGTCGTTAGTGAGAAAGTGGATAATTAAAGTATCCGGAACAATTAGGTCGTATTATGGAAAGGCAAGAATCGTATTAATTCTAACCATCCTGGCAGCCATCTTATCACAACTTAACTGGGCATTAAATCATAATTTTAGCGACTTCCCTTTAAGACTGATTTGTTCAATTCTGGGAGCAAATATTATTTTTCCGATAATCGTATTTTGTAGAGATAAGCTTACGTTTTTAGTCCAATCCATTGATAACAAAGGCCATTCAAAATCAACTTTTGAACATGGACTTTTGCTCTCGATCTACTTTTATTGTGCTGCGGTGTTTTACTATTCAGGCATAAACTTCACCTTAGTTAAAACAGGATTTGTTATTTTACTCCTAACTCAGTTTATTTCCGTTAACCAACTCATAGTTGCAAAAAGTAAACAATCGCTTATAAGTCGGGTCTTACTCTTTTCTGTATTGTTTATTCAAATCTGCACTATAATTCTTACAGTGCTAAAACCAGATGTTGCAATCCATGTAATGCGTGTTACTTTTGACTTAAAAAGTATTCAACTCAACAACGTATTATTCATCGGTATTATTTATGGTATTGTGGCCTGGATGCTTCAGTTTTATACCCGAAAACATAGCGTTCAATTGCGAAGACCGGCGAGTTTCCTGACTTACTTTCTTGGTCTAATATTCTTATTCAGTTTTATTTTCTTTTGGCAACCCCTTTTTGTTTATGCTTCATATCCTACCGACTTTGATTTTCCGGCCATCGAAATTCTGAGGCATAATTTCCTTAAATTTATTATCCCCTTACTTAGTCTTTTGCTTGTTTTTTTTATTGTACCTAAACAAATACAATACAGCTTATTAAAAGCCAGCATGCTTTTGGTTATAATCAGCTTTGTTCATTCTACAATAATGCCAATTGACCTGGGAACTTTACAGGAAATGAAATTCACGAAAGAAGGAGCATTGGCAATACCATACTTATTTTATTTTCTTGAAGCCATTTTAATTGTTTATGCTTTATATCTTTTTGATAAATACTCGCTAAAAATAACTCGATATAGTGTCCAAATAATGTTGCTTCTCAATGTAACCATAGCAATTAACGGTGTCTACCAAGCCATCCAAACAGGAACATTCATAAAAAAGAGTAAAATCATTATAGAAGACACTCCTCTTATTTCATTTTCAAAAGAAAAAGAAAATATTGTTGTTGTGATAACCGATATGTTTAACGGTTACTATATGAGAAATTTTCTTGATGAAGATCCTGATTTGTATAACCAGCTAAGTGGTTTTAAATGGTATTCCAACACCCTTTCCGTCTCTTCAATAACCGGATCATCAATAGGGCCAATGCTTATGGGATATAATTATACTGCTGATAAATTAAACGAAATTGATACACCGATTGAAGATAAACTAACAACACTTACCGAAGATTTCTATACAAAAGTTAAAAATAGTGGGCGCGATTTTACATCCACTAAATTAATTTATTCAAAAATAGATAACTCGAAATTTGATACCTACCTGCCTAAATGGACCGATAAATGGAACATTTGGAACAAAAAGCTTAAAATTGGATTGATCAAAGACCATTCTCAACCATTGCTGTGGCAGAATGCACTGCTACATAGCGCGCCATTACCACTTAAAGCATCCATTTACAATTCCGGGAAGTGGTTTATTAATGACACCATTTCGAATGAAAATTCAACACGGACTCAGGATTACAATTTCCTGCGTTTATTGCCTTATATTTCAAATACAGAAAATCAAAAAGCCAATTTTATATTCTTACACACTTATGCTTCTCATCATCCATGGGACGTTGTAAATAAAGATGGACAATTGTTAACTGATACAACTGTATTTGAAAACAACAGGTGGACCATTAATGAGTTGGCAAAATGGATTGACTGGATTAAAGAAAATAATGTATACGATAATACAAAAATCATTATTGCATCCGACCACGGCCCGCATTGGTGGCACGATAAAGAGGAAGAGCTTAAAATGAATATTCCTCCTTTTACAACATCTAATACTGCTATTGAACTTGAAGATATAATGTCTCTTTTCCCTTTGTTGTTAGTTAAAGATTTTAATAAAACAGGTAAATTAGAAATTGATAACAGGCTTATGTCGAATGCCGATATACCAGCTATTGTATTTGATGAAAACGACCCGACAAAAATTAAAGCAGAGGATTTCCCTTCCAGAACACTTCCTTCGTCAAATATAATTTGGGTGAATAAATTGTCTCAGAGAAATAACTTTGTAATCAGTAAGAAATTCAAAGTTACCGATGATATTTATAATTTGGAAAATTGGAAAGAGGTTAAATGAACACAACAAAATAACCATACATGGATAAAATATTTTCACCATTTATATTTTTAGTCCGTACCATTTTTGAAGCCGGTTATAACCTTACAGGGAGTTATGGAATAGCCATCCTGCTTTTAAGTTTTGCTATTTCGTTGTTGTTGCTTCCCATATTCATTTATATCGAGAAAACGAAAAAACACGACAATGCCATAAAAAAACGCATGCAGCCTTTAATTGATGAAATTAAACAGGTTTATACCGGGCAGGAACGCTTTTATTACCTTAAAACATTAAACCGACAGTTTGGTTACAGCCAGTTTAAAGCGCTTATCCCGATTTTAAGCTTGCTGGTACAAATACCGTTTTTTATTGCTGCCTATCAATACCTCGATAACCTGGAAGCGATTCAGAGGATATCGTTTGGGCCATTAACAGATCTTTCAAAACCCGACCATTTATTTGGGATAGTGAATGTGCTCCCGATAGTAATGACCGTTGTAAATCTGCTGACAGCTTATTTTTACACACGAAACGGCAATACATCGGAGC
>DASQBW010000166.1:0-5042 GCA_035635015.1 Draconibacterium sp.
GTGTGGTTCCACAAATACGTTGATAGGCTGATTCTGGCTTGAGATTACCGGATTCACTATCGGCAAAAAGTTTTTCAAGATCCACCTCAACAATCTCTATCGATCCTCTTTCCAGTTCGCGATCGCGGGGATAGCGCATAAAATACAATTTCATAGAATTTCGGGCCACATTCAACATACCTATGTACCCTCCCTCTGAAACCTGAACGATAGCCCCGTTTTCTTCATTAACGGCCATGGCCTCGCCACGCACCCGGTCTGATCTGAATATTATCCACTTTCCATCGGCTGTCCACTGGTTATGGGTTTGGTAGATTTTACTGTCGCCGGCTTGTTTGCTTGTTAAAAAAACAAGGTCGATGCCGGTAACAGGATCTTTTACAACCTTTCTCTCGGAAGGGAATCGGGTGCCAATTTGTGCCTGAACGTTGAATGACACACAAATAAACTGGATAACTGCTATAGTGAAAAGAATTTTTCTCATGCTCTTAAGTCTTTGTATTTAGATCTCTATAAATTGGTTCGTTAATAAATTCTGTCTTACTATAATCTTTTACAGCATTTATTACATCCTGTTAGTTATCAAAGTTCTACCACAGGCCACTTATCAGCATCCCACTTCATTTCTTTAATCAACAATTTGGAACGGCCATTGTCGTTGGCATCGTAACCGTGAAAAACAAGATAATCTTTTCCATCGAAGGTATAAGCTGAATTGTGACCAACTCCCGGCCAGTCTTCATTCCCTTTCACAACGATTGAACCGCCACCATATCGCATATCAACATTGTCTTTATCCAGGTACGGGCCTTTTAAATCTGTAGAACGACCTACTACAACCTTGTAATTGCTGTTTACACCCCGGCAACAATTATCCCATGAAACAAATAAGTAGTAGTAACCATTCTTTTTGAAAATAAACGGAGCTTCAATACCCGGCTTATCGTTTACTCTGTCTTCAGGTAAAAAAGATACTTTTCGGGCTGCCAATGCCACCCATTCTTCAGGCAAGGCCAATGTTTTTAAGTCAGGATTTAATTTTACCATTTTAATTCCACTCCACCACGAGCCAAAATTTAACCATGGAGTACCGTCCTCGTCAAAAACAAGGTTAGGATCAATGGCATTCCAGTCGTGTTTATTGGCAATTGAATTAACTACCGAACCATGATCAACCCATTTAAAATCAGGAGAATTCGGATCGAGTGTTTTATTGGTGGCAACACCCATTGCCGATGTGTTTCTTCCAAAGGCAGATACCGAATAGTAGAGGTAATACATTCCGTTATGGTAAGCAATATCAGGTGCCCAAATATCGAGTGGTCTGTTACCGGGTACAATTGTATCGTTTACCCAGGCTAAAGGCTCTGAAAAAACAGGTGCTTCACGCTCCCAGTTAACCATATCTTTACTTGATGCAACAGCAATGCCTCTACCGGTTGCAAACTGATAATACGTGTCTCCGGCTTTAATCATAACCGGATCGTGTGTTCCCAATAATTTTTGATCTTGGGCAAGCAGACTGGTTACCACAAAAGAAAATACAACTACGAATGTTGGAATGGAAATAAGTTTCTTCATAAGTTTTTTCTTTCAAAAATATAAAAAAAGGCAGAACAGGGCGGATTGCCTGAATAAACTTAATATACAACCACACTTTTTGAGATTTACTACTGCAACTATAATCAGATGCGATACTCAAATCAGGAAAATACAGCGCTACTATTGCTTTTTAAGGTTTTAGTATTTTTTATAATGCAGGTATAATATCGAAGATAAATGGGACCGAACTTTTGGTTCGCAAACTTCAATTACGAAATAATAGACCTGCAATAAACCACTGAAATTTAGCTATCATCGATTTTTTATACTTGCATAATAACCCAGTTTATACAAATCGAAATAAAATAATGACGGGTTGTTACCCTTTAAATTCTTTTCTATTTTGTTCCGATATCGTCGGAAAAGCCGTCCAATAATTACGGATGGGATAAAAAATACAATTCGTTTATACTTTCTCAGAAAGTTTACCTGGCGATAAAACCTGCTGTCACCTTCAAGCAGTTCCTCTCCTATTTTCTTCAGGTTCTCAAGTGCCAAACAGCTCTTTTTCAAAAATGCCTGTGCACTTTCAAGACCGGTATGTTCCAGGGGATTATCAATATGAAGGATTTCAACACCTTTACAAAACAAGTCGTACCCCAGCAAGGTGTCTTCGTGACCATATTCACGCAGTTCTTCCCTAAAATGTACCTGCTTAAAAAGTTCTCCGGCAATTAAAAAATTATTTGAGGTTATAATAAATCCCTTGCTTCTGTTACGTACACTGGCTTTTACGGCTTCGCGTTTTGTTCCGTAGGTCCACCGAAACAGCTTTTCCGCATCTTCAGGTTTTTGTTTCGAATAAGCTGTTCCGCCGCATAAAACTCTATTCTCGCCCAGGTTTTCAAGGTAATTTTTCAGGTAGTTTTTGCCAATAACTTTCGAGTCAGCATCAATAAACAACAACCACTTAAACGTTGAATCGGCTCCCATTTTATTACGAATAGCTGCTCTTCCAAGGTTATTTTCCATTTCCCGGTAAACAACATGAGGCATATTTTTAACGATCCTGTTTATCGATTTAAATATTGCATCCGAGCCATCGTCATACACCCTGATCTCAAAATCTGCATTTAATTGCAACGCCTGTTTATGAATCTGGGTTACCAGCTCAACTACCTCAAAATTATATACCGGAATGTTTACCGAAAGCATAGTTGTCGTTTATTAGGGCATGAATTTAACAAAGTTATTTCAACATAACACGGGAAAACAATTAATCTGCACAGAAACGGTTTTGTCAAATTATTCTATTTTTAGGGCATTAATAAAAAATCGGTATGACACGCTTATTTTTTCTGTTTTTATCATTTGTAACGATTCATGTTTCCGCCCAGGATTACCATATCGAAGTGCAGCTAAATAATGCTCCGAATAAATCGATACAATTAACCTATTATTACCTTGGCAATATATATGCGGCTGACACCATACAACTGGATGCCAGTGGCTATGGAGTATTTCAGGGCGACAGCCTTTTGCCACAGGGATTGTACAAAATACTGATTGACAACAGCCATCATTTTGATTTTTTAATGGGCGCCGATCAGGAATTTAAAATAAGCAACTCCACCTTTGACAGTAAAAAAGCCATAATTAAAAACGCTGCCGAAACTGAAGCTTTTATCGACTACGTTGTTTTGCTTGATGAGCTAAAAGCAAAAAGAGCATCGTTAAACGAAAGTTACCTGACAGCAAGCGATACAGAACAGCAGAAGATATCAAAAGAGTTGGATGAACTGAGCGATAAGATGCAGGATTATTGGAAAAAAGTTGACAAGCAATTTCCGAAATCCTTTCTTTATAAATTTATCACAGCTAACCATATTCCGGAACTGGATGTATCAACATTACCTAAAGAAATAGCCGCAAATGATTCATTACTGCTACGCGCCAAATTTAATTACCAGCACGAGCATTACTGGGATTATTTCGATTATACCGACGAACGCTACCTGTACACTCCCTTTTACAAAACAAAGCTTGAAACATGGTTTACTCAGGTACTTTTGCCATCTTATGATTCTGTAAAACCATATGTTTATGAATTTTTAGCCGATGTAAAACCGAACAAAAGAATATTTCAATTTGCAACATCCTACTTTTTAAATAGCAGCATAAACAGTTACATTATGGGAATGGACGCTTTGTTTATTGATATAGCAAATGATTTTTATTTAAGTGGCGAAGCATTTTGGGCATCTGAAGAATCGTTGGAAACAATCAGGGAGAACGTACTTTTTATTCAAGACAATTTAATTGGGAAAATCGCACCGGACCTCACTTTGGAAAGTTTCGACGGAGAATTTATAAACCTCCACCAAATTGAATCGAAACTGACCGTTGTACTGATTTACGAGCCAAATTGCTCGCACTGTAAAGTTTTTGTTCCGGATTTTCATAAAAATGTATATCTCCCTTATAAAGATAAAGGGCTAGCCGTTTATGCCATTTACTCAATGGATGACAAGGACGAATGGGAAGAATTTTTAATCCGTCATAACATGTTTGACTGGATAAATGTATGGGATGAACACCACGACTCCCGTTTTAAAATTAAATACGATGGACGCCAAACACCCGGTGTTTTTTTACTGGATGAGAACAAAAAAATTATTGGAAAGAAAATGACTGTTGAACAATTAAAAGAAGTTATAGCGCTTGATTTGAACTAAGCTTATTCATTCCTGTAATCCTGAATACAAAATTCCAGGAAAATGAATGAACAATTCAATAAAAAAAAATATTATCCGGTTAGTATGACTGGGGTAACGGAATTCTTCATATTGGTAAATTTTATACCGCTAAATGCGATTATTTAGAAGCCTCCAAAGAGCACGTAAACGACTTGTACGGCTACGGTTAAAGCAAAGTAATTTTAAGCTACAAACTATCGATCCGTATTTCAGGGCAAACAAAGAAGAGGCAGAAAAAAAGTAGAATATACAATGTTTTTTTAGAGCGGCCAATAACTCCTAAAAGATTAATCTGCACCATTCTCGTTTCCTTTTTAGCCGGAAAAGGTACATTTAAAACATAACTATTGCATAATTTCCCCATTCGCCGATTGGAAATATTATTGTAACTTTTAGCAATTAAATTCCAGATCATGCGAAAAGCTATAATCCTCGTTGCCCTTGTAATTTTTTTTCTTCAGGTTTCTTCTCAAACTGAAGTAGCTGATTCCATTCCGAATTCTCCTACTAACATAAATTCGCAAAAAACGGAAGTTGCTTATGTTGTTTTTAATAACGACACGCTATTCCCGGTTTACGCCAATTTAGGGCCTTATACTCCTGCTGAGAGAGCTGCCTCAATAACTGAAAGGTTAGAAATGGTAATGGACGAATTTCAGGTAGATGAAACGTTATTTGAAATTACGGAGAAAAACAATTACTCAATTATTTCTTACGACAAACATCCAATTACCAGTGTAAGTG
>DASQBW010000167.1:0-2001 GCA_035635015.1 Draconibacterium sp.
AAGTAAGACCATTCCGGCAATTTGTGCGTACTCCAGGAATTTTTCTCCAGGTTTGCGTCCGGTTATCATCTCGCCGAATAAAAACATTACATGTCCGCCATCCAGTGCTGGGATAGGGAGCAGGTTCATAATAGCCAGAATAATTGAAATAAAAGCGGTCATATTCCAGAAGTGTGACCAATCCCAGGAAGATGAAAAGATATTTCCGATGGTTGCAAATCCTCCCAGCGACTCGTATGCTTTTGTTTCTTTTTTAAAGAACAATTTAAACTGTTTCAGGTAATCACCAGTGGTTTGAACTCCGCGGTCGATACCAGCCGGAATGGATTCAAAAAAGCCGTATTTAATCGTTTTAAACTCGAAGATGTCCGGGTTATTTAAAGCTGCATTAAAACCCATTTTCCCCTCTTCGGTTATCATTAAAGTTTTGGTCATTTTCTGTCCGTCGCGTGTGATATCGATTGTAACTTCCTGCTCCTTTTTTGTATTCAAATAATTGGTAAACTCATCATAAAAGCTAAATGAATTACCATCAACCGGCCCTAAAATATCGCCAACTTCGAGACCTGCTTTTTGTGCAGGAAAATCTTTGGCAAGTTTTCCTATCTGAATATCGTACGGAATGCGTTCTTCCCAAATACCTTTGCTTTTTAGCAATAATGCCAGGTCTTCTCCGGAGATCTCCACATCAACTTTCTGTCCGTCGCGCTCAACCTGAACGGTATTTGCACCGTCTAAAACAATCGTAGGAACAATTTTGCTAAATTGCTCTATGTATTGATTATCAACTGTAAGAATTTTATCGCCGGTTCTAAATCCCAGTTGTTCGCCGGTTTCGTTCACTACAATCCCGTATTTTACATTTTCGGTTGGCAGGTATTGTTCGCCCCATGCATAAAGTACGCCAATGTATATTACCATGGCAAAAATGAAATTCATCAGTACTCCACCAACCATAATCAGTAATCGTTGCCAGGCCGGTTTTGCACGAAATTCCCAGGGTTGAGGCGGAAGTTTCATGGCTTCTTTGTCCATCGATTCATCGATCATCCCCGAAATTTTTACATAACCACCCAGGGGCAACCATCCTATTCCGTATTCGGTTTCGCCCTTCTTAATTTTAAAAAGCGAGAACCACGGATTAAAAAAGAGGTAAAATTTTTCTACCCGGGTTTTAAATAAACGGGCAAACATAAAGTGGCCGGCTTCGTGCAAAACCACTAATATTGACAGACTTAAGAGTAACTGCGCTGTTTTAATTAAAATCGACTCCATTAAATTCTTCTAAATTTTGTTTTCTGTTAACAACTGTGCCACCTTTCTTGTTTCGTTGTTGGTCTCAATTAAGTCATTGAGTGTTGGTTGATTTACAAAATCAACCTTATTCATGGCTTTTTCTATTATTTCGGGCATTTGTAAAAAGCTGATTTTTCGTTTTAAAAATGCCTCGACAACCACTTCGTTTGCAGCATTTAAAATACATGGCATATTTCCGCTTTTTTCCATTGCCACAAAAGAGAGTGCAAGGTTACGAAAAATTTCTGTATTTGGCTGTTCAAAATGCAAAGTCGGGTAATCTAAAAAGTTGAAACGCGGGAAGTTATTTGCAATCCGGTTCGGAAATCCCATGGCATATTGTATGGGCAACTTCATATCGGGCAACCCCATTTGCGCTTTCATCGATCCATCTTCAAACTGCACAATGGAATGAATAATAGATTCGGTATGCACAATAACATCAATTTTTGAAGCCGGCAAACCAAAAAGCCAATGCGCCTCAATTACCTCAAAACCTTTATTCATAAGCGTTGCCGAGTCTATGGTAATTTTTGCGCCCATATCCCAGTTTGGGTGCGCCAAAGCATTGTCAACCGTAACATGCTGTAATTCTTCCAGCGTTTTTCCACGGAACGGACCGCCCGAGCATGTGAGGTAAATTTTTTCAATTGGGTTCATAAATTCGCCAACCAAACACTGGAAAATGGCCGAATGCTCTGAATC
>DASQBW010000168.1:0-3160 GCA_035635015.1 Draconibacterium sp.
GGTATCATCCACATGATGTACTACGGTTACCTCAGGAATTATTTCATCGATATAAGGTTGAACACTTTTTGATGAAATTAATGCTGCATGTATTATTCCTAATGTTTTATTGCTTAAGTCAGTCATAATAATAAATTTAAAAAATTATTAGGATGTTGGAAAATTAAGTTTTTTAATTTTAATGTTCTACGTTACTTTTAACGTATTCTTCCAGTGTTTTGTTTTTAACTAAAGGTCCCATCGTCGACTGTATTATCATACCAATGACTGCCATAACACCGAACATAATAAACAGAACGTCATAGGAGGAAGCATAGTCGTGATTTACAGTCATTGCTTTTAGTGTTAATCCGGATACCGATTGAAAAATGGCGCCACCAAATCCGGTACCAATACATGCCAATCCCCATACAGTTGCAGTAGCACTACTTGGTACCACATCTGAAGGAACAGCTAATGCATTTGCGGTGTAAGAAGTGTATCCAAAACCGGTAAATCCGAAAATGATTAGAGCAGTCATCGGACTATGGGTTATAAAAGGAGCTGCAAGTAATGTGACAGCCATTATTCCGACAGATAAGTTAAGCGCTAACATCCTTGCTTTTGGAATTGGAACTCCTTTTTTAATGATAAACTGTGTAAAATAACCTCCTGCAATATTTCCAATATCTGCAATAATGAACGGAAGTGCTGCAAACCAACCTATTTGTTTCAAATTCCAGCCATGCACATCAACCAGGTATCGGCCAATCCAGAATGTAACGAAATACCATACCGGATCGAGAAATACTTTCGACAGCGTAAACCGGGCCAAAAAACGGGTTTTAAAAAGAATTACGGGAGATATGACCTTATCCTTAATCTTTTTAATATCCTTCCCAGACTGTTCCGGTGTGTAATAAGTAAACCACCATGCCACAAGCCATATATAGCCAAGAGCACCAAGAATAACAAAGGTTGCTCTCCATCCGAACGAGACTCCAAGTATTGCCACCAGTGGCGCCACAACAACAGCTCCCAGTGCAGAACCGCTGTTAAAGATTCCCATTGCGGTAGATCGTTCGTGCGGAGGGAACCATTCGCGGGCAAGTTTTGTACCGGCCGGCCAGTTGCCTGCTTCTCCCATACCAAGCATAAAACGTACAATTCCAAACTGGAAAGGTGTAATTACGAATGCATGAAAAAGCCCTGCTGTTGTCCAAAAAGCCATGACAAGGGCATAACCAAGCTTTGTACCCAATTTGTCGATAACATAACCTGAAACAGCATTAGATATGGTATATGCGACAAAAAATGCCGTTCCGATATACCCAAAAGCTTCATCGGAAATAATTCCCCGCAATTCACCTTCAGCACTTAAATAATTAAATGATAAACGGTGGACGTAATTCAAAACAGTTGCAAGAAATCCGAACGTAATAAATAGCCAACGAATACGGTCGGGCCTAGGTAGACCAATCGGACCGGAATTATTAGTCATAGTTTATAAGTTTTAAATGAAATGATTTAGTTAATAATTTAAATGGCAGAATAAGTCGCTATTAATTTCTTACCTCTAATCAACAACCTCAAATTCTCCTTTCAATCGAATATCCGCGGATGAACTACCAATCATAACCTCAAATTCTCCGGGCTCCACAACAAAGTCATGCGTATTTTCATCGTAAAATGATAACTTTTCGCCGGGTATAATAAGTTCAACTGTCTCTGTTTCGCCCGGTTCAAGGCTTATTCGCTCAAACCCTCTGAGTTCTTTTGTTGCTCTTACAACACTACTTTCAACATCGTGAATGTACATTTGTACAACCTCGTCTCCTTCCCTATTCCCTGTATTCTTTACCTGACAACTCACTGTAATTTCACCGTCAGTATTTATTTCTTTTGTCGAAAATTCAAGATCGGAATATTCAAAACTGGTATAACTTAATCCGTGTCCGAATGGGAAGAGTGGATCTCCATTAATGTACATATAGGTAAAACCTTTCGAAATATCGTACTCGTCCTGAGACGGTACCTGTTCATCAGAAGCATACACAGTTAGCGGCATTTTCCCTCCCGGATTTACATTTCCGAAAATCACATCTGCAATAGCATTTCCGCCTTCTTCTCCAGCCCACCACGCTTCAATCATTGCAGGCACATTATCTTTTATCCATGGCACAGCCAAAGGACCTGCATTCATTTCAATCACAACCGTTTTAGGATTAACCGCCACAACAGCTTCAACTAATTCCTGTTGATTTCCGGGAAGTGCCAGTGTTTCACGATCCCGGCCTTCTGCTTCAGTGGCCAGATTTGTGCCAATATACAACAAAACAACATCAGCTTTTTCGGCAATTTCAACTGCTTCCTTTATTCCTTTCTCCCGGTCAAATGGTTCCGGTTCCGGTTGATTTCTTCTGCGCCTTACCGGCATTTCACCTCCCTGTGTATACAAAATCTCCGTTCCTGTTGCTACCTTATTTTTAACCCCTGGCAAAGGAGTAACCGGATCTTTTGCCACACCGCTGTATCCGCCGGCAGTAAAAATATCAGCATGCGGCCCAATCACTGCAATGGTTTTTACACTGTTTTTATCAATCGGCAGAAAGTCATTTTCATTTTTTAATAATACAATTGATTTCTGTGCCAATTCAAGCGACAATTTTCTATGTTCAGGATCGCCAATGATACTAAACGGGATACTACTGTATGGTACCATTTCTGGCGGATCAAATTCACCAAGCCGAAACCTGTTATACATTACACGATACAATGCATCATCCAATCTGTTGGAATCAAGTTTTCCGGTTCTTACGGCTTCCGGAATATACTCCCTGAATTCGGTATCTGAGAAATCGCAACCCGCCATAATAGATTGTGCCACAGCATCAACATAAGTCATCTGACCCTCTTCATGTCCCCGAACCATGGATCTGACACCACCAAGATCGGACACCACAAATCCTTCGAAACCCCATTTCTCTTTGAGAATATCTGTTAGGAGATATTTATTGATGTTGTTGGGTGTTCCGTTAATGGCATTGTATGAGGCCATTATCGACTGAGCTTGGCCTTCAATAATACATTCACGAAAATGGGGGAGCCAATATTCAAATAACCATCTTTCACTAACATTTACGCTCAGACTCTGCCTGTTTTCCTCCACATTGTTTACTGC